>JAUNBY010000274.1 GCA_030526935.1 Clostridia bacterium | reverse complement strand
CCGCCGCCCCACGCGAGGCCGCCGCCCCTTTCATCGCCCTTTGCGCCGACGCTTTCATAAGCGGTGCGCCACAAGACCTCCACGCCCCCGTTTGCGCGCAGCATATAGCAGGCGAGATTGGTGAGGACTACCGTGCCCACCTTCGAGGAGGCGATGCCGTTTTCCGCGGCTTCCCCCGGCTCCGGTTCATAGAAGAACACGCCTTCGGAAAAATCCGGCGTTTGTCCCGCCAGGCACGCCGCGACCGTTTCGGCCGAAATATAGCCAATCACGCCTGTTTGTCCGCGTTCGGGATAGATGCGAAAGCCGCCCGTCGCAAACCACAGATTTCCATCATAATCGAACACGACGCTTAGCAGATTCTGGGTCAGTTCCTTGCCGAGCGCCCGCTCCGCCAGTGATTTTATATCCACGTCCATTAGCTTTTCGAATACGGGCAGCACGTTATTGTCGTCGTCCATCGTCTTGAGAATGAGAAGGTGATTTTGGGCTGTGGGACATATAAGGTGATTTTGGGCGTCGACGAACGAATAGGACACCTGTATTGAATAGCCGCCGTCGTCGTGCTGGGCGGGAATGAAGGAGCCGATAGTGGATGTGACGTCGCCGTTTATATTCCTGATCGCTATTCCGCCGAAGAACGGCGTGACGGCGTGACCTAGGGTGTCAAACAATATGGAAGGCGAAGCGTTGGGCGCTTCCCTTTCCAGCGCCATATTGACCTCGGGATAAATACCCAGAGGAAGCACCGCGTCCGTCACATCGGAATTATAGCTATCGTTATGTATGTTTGACTCGCTGTCCGACACAAACGGGTTTATCTCGGAATTCTTCGGCGACAGTACATTGGGAGCGAGGGCGGCGTAAGCTTCGGCGCGAGCCCCATTCAGGGTTTGCCACGGACTTAACCCGCAAAACGCGGCGACGGCAAATATGGCGATGAGTGCGAATGAAAAATAACGTTTCATAAATAATATTCCCCTCCTGAATCTTATGTATTGACGGCGCGGCATCTTCTATGAGATGATTATAGCATCATTTGAAGGAGAAAACGGCATAATCTGCATGAACGGCGAGCACAGCGGCATGAATGGTAAAAGGTCTTACAGGCGTTAAAGCCCGATTACCACGCCCGCCATGAACAGCCCGCCGTCGGCTTCGAGCTGCAAAACGCCGCCGTATTTTTCGCAGACAGCCTTCACCGAGGAAAGCCCCAGCCCGTGTTCCGATCCCTCCTTGCGGGAGAGGTACGCGCCGTTTTGGGTTTTCAGCACCCCGTCGAACCGGTTATCCACAGCCAGAGTAAGGCGCGCTTCATCCCCCCTTGCCACGACGCGGATATAGCGGCTTTCCGGCGCGATATACCGCTGCGCTTCCAGTGCGTTTTCGAGAAGATTGCCAAGCACCACGCAAAGATCGGGAGCGGACAACGGCGTTTTTATCCCGATGGCGAGGTCTGTTTCCATTCGTGTGTCGAGCGCCTTCGCCGCGTCTATATAGTAAAGCAGTATACTGTCGGCGGCGAAGTTGCCGGTGACGGGCACGGCGTCCTCGTCCCGCGCCGCGGCGTCGATATATTCCGCGAGCGCGGCCAAATCGCCTTCCTTTATCAGCGCCGACATAGCCGCGCGGTGATGCCTTTGGTCGTGTCGGGCGCGGCGCACCTCGTCCATCTGCGCGATCATGCGGTCGTAATAGCTCTGCTGCATGGCGACTCGCTTTCCCGCCAGATCGCGCTGCGCCTTTGCCATCGCCGCCTCGCGCATCGTTTCCAGCATTCTGATCGTCGCCGCATACATGCCGATGACGCCAAAAAACATCAGATAGCGGCTTATAAGCGCGCGCAGGGAAGCATCGCGCGGCATTGGAAAGGTTAAGAGCAGGTTCATGAACACGAATGAGAAGCTGATGACGCACAGCCAGCCCCACAGCCGGTCGTTGGCGGCTTCGGAAATGCGCTCGACTATCCGTTTCAGATAGCGCACTGCCGGGACAAAGCTGACCGCTACAATAATAAAAGCCGTCAGCACGTATATACAGCCCCTGGACCCCGGCGAGAAACGTTGTTGGGCAAAGTTGGCGGTTATCTCAATCGTGGTATTATAGACCATTATAAAAGAATAGGCGTAGGTGTGCTTGAAAAAAGGCTCCTTAATAATCAGGCAGGACACGGCGAACATGAATAGCGCGACGCAAATGCGAAACGAGCTGAAGGATATGCCGGCGATTCCGCCCGCGGCGAGCCAAAGCCCGGTTGCCGCGAAGGATATGGCAAAAAGCACAAAGTACATCCGCGCGGCGCAAACGCGCAGATTGTTTTTATAAAGCCAATAGCGTATACAGGAAAGCAGCGCCATCTGCGCGGAGGTATACAGCATGGCGCACAGCGCGTAATCATTCATCGCCTTACCTCCTTCGCAGCGCCCGAAGCCGGTAGGCGGCGAGCTGTTGACGTATGTTTTCCCGCTCGCGGCGGGAGATGGCGAGCCTTTCTCCGTTTGACAATATAACAAAATCCTCGCCGACGCTGCCTATATGCCGCAGCGCGGCAAGGCAGTAGCGGATGAGGCGGATGAACTCGCCGGCCGGCAATAGCATCTCCACCGCCGTCAGCGGCGCGGCGGTTTCGATGGCTTCCGACGCGGTATGAACCGTGCTGTTTCTGCCCAGCACATCGATATACAGAATGTCGCGTATCAGAACCTCTCGCGTCGTCCTGCCGCATTTGAGCGCGATCGTCCGCCACGCGCAGAAAGCGTCGTACCATTTATTCATGACCGAAAACAGCTTTTCACGCGTAAAGGGCTTGACGAAATAGTAAAAGGCGTCGAGATCAAACGCGTCCGCGCCGTGCTCGCGGCTGGTCGTCGTAAAAATGATTATACAGTCGTAATCCGCGTCTTTCAGCGTTTTCGCGGCCTCGACGCCCGACATGCCGCCCATGTATATGTCCAGAAAGACCAGCGAAAACGCCCCCGGAGCAAAATCCTCCAAAAACGTCTCGCCGCTGTTGTATTGTGCAAATTCGGCGCAAATATTTCGCGCCCCGCAGTATTCCCGCAACATGGCAATAAGGCGGTCGCGTTCCTCGCGCGAATCGTCGCAGACAGCAATTTTCATATTTTGTTTTCGTCCTTTCGCATATGGCGCGGACTGGGTTCCCCGGCATTGGCCGTTCCTCTCCGTGTTCATTAACATACAGTTTTTATTATATACAAATGTCGATGGTTTTCAAGATACCGACGGAGGAATTTACAAAGGCTGTATTTGGCTGTATTTGTTTGAGTTTTTGAAGTATGAAGGCAAGCGAAGATATGAATTGACGCGCGAATGATCGCGGTCAAAAAGCGTAGAAATGACCGGGTAAAGCGTAGCGGCTCCGCGCCGAAGCCAGGTCTATGGCGCGATTCCCTCTGGTATAATCGGGAGTATCCCCCTGCGCCAGCCGTGTTTATATAGCGTAAGCTTCGTAATTTCGCGGGATACGCCTTAACGAACCCGTAGGGGCGCGCCCCCAGCCGTGTGGATAAATCCAGTTCCGCTTTTGCGGGGACGTATAACCTCGCCCCGCTAAACGAGCAAACTTATGCAACAACGAACCCGTAGGGGCGTCGCATCGCGCGCCCGGACTCACCGCGCGGCGCGATATATCAAACGGGCTACTTCGTTCCCCTGTATACGCGACCCGCTGGTTATTAAGTAAGGTCGCGGCAGGCACAACAAGCGAAGATTCAAAAGATTCAAAAGGCCATGATAACTCACTTTAGTTTTCTTCTTGCCTATTGACATGCCATCTGCGAAAATGTTATAGTATGAAATAAGAATGTTTATACCTTTGCGGATATGATTAAGAGGTGATTATGTCATGGAAAACGAAGTCAAGGTCAAGTCGCTATATAGGGCGCTTAAGCTGCTGGACTGTTTTGACGAGCAGCACACGGAACTTGGTCCCAGTGAACTGAGCCGCATGAGCGGCAATCTCAAAAGCACGACTTATAACATAATGGATACTTTCGCGTCTTGTGGTTTCGTCGAACACAATCCCGAAAACGGGAAATACAGACTTGGCCATCGCATTATGGAACTTAGCAGCGTTATGTACCTTTCCAACGACTTCAGGCAAATCATTCGCCCTTTTATCGGGAGGATTGCCAATTACTGCAAGGAAACGGTGTATCTTGCTGTTCCTCAGGATACGGACGCGCTGTATCTTGACGCGGCTTATCCCAACGGAAGTATCCACTTAAGCTCCGTTATCGGCAAGCGCGTTCCCATGTACTGTACAGCCGTAGGAAAAGCAATGCTGGCTTGCCTGCCGCGAGAGAGATTCGACTGCGTGGTGCGGGAGGGTATGCCCGCGCTTACACAACATACCATTACCTCC
>JAUNBY010000273.1 GCA_030526935.1 Clostridia bacterium | reverse complement strand
ATTGCGTAGTCTCATTGCCGTTCTCGTCCTCCGTTATCATATTGCAGGTATACGTGCCATCTGTTCCGCTGTTGGCGAGGTAATATATCCTGTCTGCGTATACGGTAAATCCCGCGTATCCCACGAAAGTATCGTATTTATACTCTTCGTAATCGGTGCTCATTCCGACACGTCTGGCTTCGCCAAGCGCAATCGCGTCGCCTCCGGACAAATCCATGCTCATGGGCGTCTGATCAAGAATCGACGTATCGCCGTATTCGTCCGTGCCTATTTTGTTTTTAAGGTAGTATATCCTCTCCCCCGCGATCGAGAGCATGGACGCGTCGTCGTCGGACAGTTTGATGACGCCGTCGTTTCCAATCTTAATTATCCCGTCGTTTGTGCAAAGCACGACTTCTCCGTTCGCGGTATCCACGAATCCGCCGTTGTCGAGATTGCCCGGTATCTGAGCCGCGGCGCATCCGCAGATCATGATCAAAGCCAGAACCATAGTCAGTATTTTACGCATAAAAAAACCTCCCTGCTGTCATAAACTCTCTTCGCGACCAATGAATGACATTATAAGGAAACATTCGTTGGCGTTCTGGTAATTAGATGCAGACAGGGAAGGTTTTGTTCCTCTACGCTATGCTTTTTTTACCTCGTAGTTCTCGCCCTTGGTATCAACGGTAACGGACTTCATCTTCTGCTCCTCGAGCGGCCTGTCGCGGCGGTCGGTCCTGACCTGCGCAATGCGGTCGACGGCCTCTATGCCCGATATCACCTTGCCGAACGCCGCGTAAGCTCCGTTGAGGTGAGGGGCGTCCTTATGCATTATGAAAAACTGACTTCCCGCGGAATCGGGGCTGGACGACCTAGCCATTGAAATGACTCCGCGCTTGTGTTCGAGGTCGTTCTTAACGCCGTTTTGCGCGAATTCTCCCTTAATGGTATACCCGGGGCCTCCCGAGCCGATGCCCTGCGGATCTCCGCCCTGTATCATGAAGCCGGATATCACGCGATGGAATATGAGTCCGTCGTAGAAGCCGTCCCTGGCGAGCGTCACGAAATTGGCGACGGTATTGGGCGCTATATCGGGGTAAAGCTCAAGAGTTATAACGTCTCCCGATTCCATTGTGATAGTGACTATTGGGTTGTTCATATTCAGTCCTCCTCTATTTCCTCATGGGTGTAAGTATACCCCTTGGTATCGACGGTTATCGAGTGTATCACCTTGTCCACCAGCGGCTTTTCGTTTATGTCCGTCGGAGTGTTGGCTATGATGTCGAGAGTTTCATAGCTCTCGTCGCCTATAAGCCTCCCAAACGCCGCGTATTCGCCGTCCAGATATTTAGCGCCCGCGTGCATTATGAAAAAGCTGCTCCCCGCCGAATCGTAATCGCTCGGGTATCTCGCCATAGAGAGCGTGCCTCTGGTGTGGCTTATGTCGTTTTCAAATCCGTTTTCGCTGAATTCTCCCCTTATGCGGTAATCAACTCCGCCGTAGCCCGTGCCGGTGGGGTCTCCCGTCTGAATCACGAAGCCCGCCTTTACGCGGTAAAACTCAAGCCCGTCGTAATAGCCCTGCTGGACGAGGTTTACTATATTCGCAACGGTATTCGGAGCTTGCATAGGATACAACTCGGCGGTCATTACCAATCCGTCGGACATGGTTATAGTTAAAATCGGCGAGGGTATCTGAACGACTTCCACCTCCGGCTGAGAACACCCGGACATAAACAGCGCCACCGCAATAATCATAAAAATTGCTCTTCTCACGCGTCGTGTCCTCCGATAAGCGCTTTTTTACGCGCGATCATCTCGTCCGTTCTGGCTATGTATTGCTCTATGCTTTTAAGGTTAGCCGCCCTCTCTATGCGCCTTTTCGCCGGGAAAAGCCACTTGGTTATGGCTCCCGCGCCGAGCGCCAATACCCTTGCCGTTTCCTCCATATTGCCTATGTTGTAAAGACAGGCGCGGCCCGGCTTCGCGTAGCCGACGTTTTCAAGGTTGCCCGCCATGTATTTTTGCCTGTAGAGGTAATAAGGGCGGTATCCCGACGAGGTAAGCCGGCGTCTGGCCTCGTCTGTCATTTGTCCCGCCAGGGCGGAATCACTCTGCTCATAGCGCTTTTCATTGAGTTTGGACGAGTGCTTTATCGCCAGAGAATGAACCGTGACGCTTTCGGGGGATAATTCCACGCATTTGCCCAGCGTATCCGAAAAGGCGTCCATGCCCTCGCCGGGGAGCGCCGCGATTATATCCATGTTTATATCGTCAAAGCCCATTTCCCGCGCGAGTAAGTATGCGCGAACGGTGTCTTCGCTCGTATGCCTTCGCCCTATGATATCAAGCGTTTTGTCGCGAAATGTCTGGGGGTTTACGCTTATGCGCGTAGCATTCGCGTTTTTTATAACGGCGAGCTTGTCGCGGTCTATGGTATCGGGTCTTCCCGCCTCGACGGTAAACTCTACCGCGCCGGGGAAAAGCCAGGCCGCCTGCTGAAGCACCTCGTTAAGTTGCCAGGCTGTTATGGACGTGGGTGTTCCGCCTCCGACGTACACGGCTCTAGGCTTCATATGGCCGAGAAATTTGGACATCGCTTCCATTTCTGTCAAAAGCGCGCGGATATATGGATCGACGAGCTTGCCGTCGCCAATGGTTCCCGAGGAAAACGAGCAATAACTGCACCGGGTCACGCAGAAGGGTATGGAGATGTAAACGTCGTATTCGTCGTCCGGGACGTCGACTATGCCCTTTTGCTGTTCGAGTATTTCTTCCAAAAGCCTCGCGCGGTCGTCGCAGACAAAGAATTCGTCTTTCAGCCACTTAACCGCTTCTTCCGCGTTCATGCCAATATCGCGCGCCTCATAAGCCAGGCGGGTGGGGCGTATTCCGGTGAGCGAACCCCACGGGGGATTGACGCCCGTCTCCTCGCGCATCAGCAGGAAAAGCGCCGTCTTGACCGCGCGCTTGTACATGCGCTTGACGTAAAGCTCATCACCCGCCGCAGCCTTTGAGAAATGGCATGCCTCGCGCCCGTCCATACGCCAGGTGTCCTTCCATTCGCCATTTTCGGCCGTATGCGTATGTACGAGGTCGGCGTTATCGGCAAGCGTTATTTCAGCCTTCGGCTTAAAAAGCCTTATCACCTCGCAAATATCGCTGAAGAAGGACGGGGCGTCGGTTTGAAGCTTTATCACTCGTTCCATTGTTCGCAAATCGCCTTTATGGTATTTGTCTCGTAATGACCGGGATAGACGGTCGTATCGCCCGGAAGGTGCAGAAGCGTTCGCAGCGACATTCGCATTTCCTTCATACTTCCGCCCGGCAGGTCGCAGCGGCCGAAGTCGTTCGCGAAAAGCGTATCTCCGCTGAAAAGCGCGTGATACTTCTCGGAATACAGGCAAACGCTCCCGGAGGTATGTCCCGGCGTGTGCAACACCTTAAATTCTATGCCGCACAGTTCCAGGTATTCGCGGTTGTCCCTCAAAAGCGCGTCCGCCTCGCAAGGCTCGAATTCCCGCCGGCACATCGGGGGATTGTACATATTGAGCTTTACGTCCTTCAGGAATTCCGCGTCCTGCTCGTGTATGTATATTTTGCAGGCGTATTTGTCGCGAAGCGGCTTTGCGCAGAGTATATGGTCGTAATGCCCGTGAGTCAGGACTATGGCTTTCAGCGTCTTTCCCGACAGGTCTATGGCGGTTATGAGCTTATCCAGATCGTCCCCCGCGTCTATCAAAAACGCTTCCTGCGCGCCCTTTTGCCACACGAGATACGAATTGGCTTCGCCTTTTCCGCATACTATAGTTCTTATTTCCATTTCAGAACCCCTTTCTGCTGTCGATGAGTATCGTGACGGGGCCGTCGTTTAACAGGCTTACCTCCATATGCGTCTGGAACCTGCCCGTTTCGACCGTCAATCCCCTCTTTCTCAGATTATCCATCAACTGTTCGAGCATTTCACGCGCAAATTCCGGCCTCGCGGCCTTTATAAAGCTCGGCCTCCTGCCGCCGCGCACGTCGCCCAGCAGCGTAAACTGCGAGATTATCAGCAGGCTTCCGCCTACGTCCTCTATCGACAGGTTCATCTTGTCGTTCTCGTCCTCAAAAACGCGAAGTCCCGCGATTTTGTCTTCCACGTATTTTCTGTCCTTGTCCCCGTCGCCGTCCTCGCAGCCGACGAGAACCATATATCCCCTGTCGATTTGGCCGACGATTTCTCCCTCCACCTCGACCTTGGCCCATTTGACGCGCTGTACGACCGCGCGCATATAATCACGTCCTTTCACGCTGCCGGGGAACTCCGTCCCCTGATAAACGGCGCTCACCTGCCGCCGCCGGGAGGTTTGCGAATATCAAGTCTTATATAAAGGCGAGGCAGGCGATAAGTCCCGCCGCGTTGCACA
>JAUNBY010000272.1 GCA_030526935.1 Clostridia bacterium | reverse complement strand
TGATTTATGCGGCAATGCAATACTATATTATACCTGTAATTTAATATTTTATATCGGCTCTTGCGTTTACCTTCACACGCGAACGGGCTTTGTCGAACGGCCTCCGCCCCGCTAATTACGCCAGAGCCGCGAGCGCCCTGATGTGTGTGAGCCTTATGTCTATAAAGGCGTATTTAAGCGCGCTTGAGAAATACAGCGACGTTTGATACTCGGCTTTATATATATTTGACAGATAATCGCGCGAAAGCGACAATATGTCTATCCATTCCCCGACCACCGCGTTGGGATTCTCTCCCGCCGCCCGCATGAGTTCCGCGAGCGCCTGTTCTGTCGCGGTGAGTTGAGCCGCAAGTTCCGCCCTTATTTCAACCGGCTGTTTCTCGCCTTTGTCGAGGGATAGCGAACACTGCCTGAAAAGCCTGGATACGCTTCTTATTATTTCGTCGGCGTTTATGAAAGCCGAAAGCTGGCTTTCGGTTGACGTGATTCTAAGCCTGGCCTCGCCCTGCGACCACAGGTGAACGACGGCGTCCAGGGACTCTCCCGCCGACAATTTCAGCGATACGTCCTCGGCTTCCTCCCTTTCTTCGTAGCCCGAGCCGATTATGAGGTATTCGTCCCCGTCTTTGAGCAGATATCCCGCCGCGCCCCTGGGGACGTACCTCGCTGCCTCCACACGCGCCTGCACCTCGTCGGAAGATCTGATGATTTCAACCAGATAAACGCTCTCGCTGGCGAGAGTCACGTCGTTAGTCACCCTCTCCTCGACGGGCGCGTTCGCCGCGTTCATGGCGGGTCGGGCGAACAGGATAAAGATTACAAGCCCGGTAATCAACAGAATTGACATGACGGCAAGCCGTCCCGGCCCTTCGCGCCTTACATACGTCCTTTTGGGGTACAAATCCATCGCCTCCCAATAATCATTATGCCGCCCCGCGCCCCGTCTTGTCAAAATACTCAAATTATTGTATAATCGGATATGGAGGTACGCATATGATAAAGAAACACATGGACGAAGCGCCGATTCTGGAGGCTTACGAACAGGGCTTTCCCTGCCCGCTTTGCCGCGTACAGCGCGATTGCGAGGCTCAATATGTCGAAAGCGCGCTTGGTTCGAGCGTCATGGAACCTTCCGTAAGAGTGGAGGTGAACGAAAAGGGATTTTGCGAGGCGCATCTTAAAATGCTTTACGATTCCGGCGACAGGTTGCCGCTGGCTCTGATGCTCGACACGCATCTGAACGAGGTCATTTCGAGAGTCAGGCGCGAGAGGAACGCAAAGCGCTTTATTCGCAAGCCTGCAGAACTGTTCCACTCCTGCGCCATATGCGATAAGCTCGAAAGCACCATGTCGCGCTACGAATCCACGCTCATATACATATATCAGCACGACGCTTCCTTTAAAAAGACCTTTCTGGCATCGAAGGGGTTTTGCGTCAGACACCTTGAAAGGCTTTTGGCCATCGCTCCCGCGGACTTCGCCCGCGACGCGATCGATTTGACGCTGGCGAACCTCGAGGAAATAAAAGCCGACGTTAACTGGTACACGCTCAAATTCGACTACCGCAACGCCTCAAAGCCCTGGGGAACGAGCCTCGACGCGGTATATCGCGCCATCGGCGCGCTGCGCGGCAATCATAACATAAATAAGCCAAAAGACTAATAACAATTAACACCAGCGCGGCTTGAAAAGGCTTGGAGATATGGGATAATTACTTCATTATCGATAACTGGGAGGTAGTATATGAAAAAATTGTCGCTTGATTATCTCGGAATAATCAACCCCAAAAACGTCTATTATCAGCTCTCTCCGGCGCAGCTGACCGAAAAAGCTCTTCTGGCCGGCGAAGGCCAGCTCTCCGATACCGGAGCCCTTTGCGTCATGACCGGCAAGTATACCGGCCGCTCGCCCAACGACCGCTTTATAGTCGACGAGCCGGCCATACACGACGATATCGACTGGGGCAAGATCAACGTCCCCATCTCTCCCGAAAAGTTCGACAGCATTTATATGGGCGTCACCAGCTATCTTCAGGGACGCGACGTATATGTATTTGACGGCTATGCCGGCGCAGATCCCGATTATCGCGTAAATTTCCGCATTGTAAACGACCTCGCCAGCGAAAATATGTTCATCCACCAGCTCCTCATCCGCCCCGAGGCGTCGGAGCTTGAAAACTTTGTACCCGGCTTCACCATCGTCGCCGCCCCGGGCTATAAATGCATCCCCGAGCGCGACGGCGTGAACAGCGAAGCCGCGATCATCGTAAACTTCACAAAGAAGATCGTCCTCATCGCCGGAAGCCAGTACGCGGGCGAGATCAAGAAGTCCGTGTTCTCCGTCATGAACTACCTCATGCCGCAAAAGGACGTTTTCCCGATGCACTGCTCCGCGAACGTCGATCCCGTGACAGGCGAATCCGCGCTGTTCTTCGGCCTTTCTGGAACCGGCAAGACCACGCTGTCCGCCGACCCCAACCGCAACCTCATAGGCGACGACGAGCACGGCTGGTCGCCCAACGGCATCTTCAACTTCGAGGGCGGCTGCTACGCCAAGACCATAAAGCTCTCCAAAGAGCATGAGCCGGACATCTGGAACGCCATCAAGTTCGGTTCCCTCGTCGAGAACGTCATAATCGATCCCGAAACCCGCGTGCCGGATTACGACGACGGCTCCGTCACCGAAAATACCCGCACGGGATATCCGATTAACTACATAAACAACGCCCAGATACCCTCCGTCGCGGGACATCCGAAGACCGTCATATTCCTGACAGCCGACGCCTTCGGCGTCTTGCCCCCCATCTCGAAGCTCAACCGTGAATCGGCAAAGTACCAGTTCGTATCCGGCTTCACCTCCAAGCTCGCCGGAACCGAGCGCGGCATAGACGAGCCGACCCCCACGTTCTCCACCTGCTTTGGCGCGCCCTTCCTGCCGCGTCCCGCCAGCCTTTACGCTGAAATGCTCGGCAAGAAGATCGACGAGTTCCACGCCAACGTGTTCCTCGTAAACACCGGCTGGTCCGGAGGCCCCGCCAACGGAGAAGGACGCCGCATGAGCCTGCCCTACACCCGCGCGATGATAACCGCCGCGTTGAACGGCTCGCTCGACAAGGTAGAGTATCGTCACGACGATACCTTCAACGTCGATGTTCCCGTCACCTGCCCCGGCGTTCCGGACAAGCTCCTCAATCCCCGCGAGACCTGGACGGATAAGGCCGCCTACGACGAGACCGCAAAGAAGCTCGCCGGAATGTTCGTAAAGAACTTCAAAAAGTACACCGACATGCCCGAGGCGATAATCAACGCTGGACCCAAGGCGTAAAAACATAGTACTAACAGGGGAGCCGTGTAAAAACGGCTTCTTTTTTGCGCGTCAAAATACGGTTCAATATTTGGAAGTAATTCTTCAAATTATTTGGAATGTCCTCAAAAGTTTCTTTGCAACAGACGTGCCTTCTCTAGTGCGTATCTTTTATCCACAGCCGAAATATAGCAAAATACCCATATATAATATATTAAATTATATGCAATGTGATGAAAATGAGGAAATTATAAGATGTATGTTGACAAACTAAATCTGTCGATATATAATGTAACTACATTACAACGTTGTGTGAAAGTAATGCCATATTCACATGAATCTGGGAGAAACCCCAAAAAAATGAAGGAGTGTTTACTGCGATGAAAAGAATCCTGTCACTGGTTCTCATGCTTATGTTCGTTCTTTCTTCTTGTGCGATTGCAAACGCGGAAGTAAGCGCAGAGCAAAGCGGCGAAATCACCATTTGGGTCTGGGGAGATTACGAGCAAAAGGGCGCAATGGATTTTAACGACTACTACCCGAATATACAAGTCAACTACGTCTATATCCCGCAGGACGAATATACCACCAAACTTCAAACCGCCATCACTTCTGGCCTGGAGCTTCCGGACATAGTATGCCTTGAAATGACCCCCCGCGCGATGGAGCTTTCCTATGATGTATGGGAGAAGCTTGACGCAGAACCCTATAATCTGGACAAGTCCGAACTGGTTGATTTTTGTCTGCCTCTGATCAGCAACAGCAACGGCGATATCTGCTGTGTACAGATCGATAACTGCGTAGGCGGTTATGTATACAACCGTGAAATGGCCAAGAAGTACCTGGGAACCGATGATCCCGAGGAACTTGAGGCGCTGCTTCCGGATCTGGCCTCCGTTGTCGAGCTTGGCAAGCGCGTCTCCGAGGAGAGCGGCGGACAGGATTACCTGTATTCCGGCGTTGATGACGCTTTCATGGCGGCGTTCGGACTTTATAATCAGGATGCCATGGTCACGGATGGAAAGTTGACTGTAGACAGTTCCTTTGGCCCCGCGTACGAGTTCTGCGCCGATCTGGTAGCCGCGAACGCCGTAAACATGTACATGCAGTGGACGCCTGCGTGGAACGCGGCCTTTGCACAGAATAACAT
>JAUNBY010000271.1 GCA_030526935.1 Clostridia bacterium | reverse complement strand
AGCATGACAAACTTCCGCCCCAAAATATTCACAGCTGGAACATATATCCAACGCGATTCGTCTCAAGAATCAGATGTCCGATTCTATAACGGCCTCGCAGATTAAGAGGAGAAATCACATGAAAAAAGGCGCAATGATAAAACTGTTTACCATCGCGGTTTTAGCTATAGCAGCTTTCTTTGTTCTCAGATTCTATTTGCCCCGCGAGGTAAGGGAACTGGTTCCCGAATTTGAGCGGATAACGGATATGGTCGTCTACGAATGGGACGCCGTGAAAGAAGATTTGGAACTAAAAACCGACGATGAAAATATTGAAGCCATGCGCGACTTTATCGGCGGCATAAAGGTACGCAGAACGATATTTGTCCGGGACGAATTCCCCCTCAAACTTAAAGAGGTTTACAGGATAATCGGCGCCGCTTCAAGCGGGGAGCGGCTGTTTACGTGCGAAACCTACCCCGGATATAGCGACACCGGTTCCGGATACCTGCTGATAGACGGCACTTGCTATAAAGTAATAGGGCTGGATTCATTCGCCGAGATACATGACATACTCACGGATGAATCGTAAATGGCGAATGGCTCTGCGTTAACGCGTAATTGCTAAACCGAGCCGTCCCAAGGACATGGTTGAGAAATCCTGATAAGCAATCAATACATTGCCTTGAGACGGCAACACAGGAGGAAAAAGATGTACAGAAAACTAATTATGACACTAGTGGCGTGCGCGATGCTCATTCAGCCATGCGCCATGGCGCGGCAGGCGCACGTCGAGCGCCAGCTTTCTGACTATATACGCATAGACGCCGACTTGATAATTCCCGACATTGAGAACCTGCGACCCGCGACGTTTCTGGTCAAGGATTACGACGTGCCAATTGAGGCGCTCATCGCCGCGATGGGGATGGATGGGTCGGGCATTTTGGAGGATGACGGCCGTCATGAGCGATACACACAGGGAGAAGCCTCAATACACAAATCCAGAAACGTAAGTTACAGCGCCGTAAAAAACACTGAGTTACATAATGATCTACCCAGTTATATATATCGGAATAACGAAGACTATCGGTTAGACCAACTCGATACGAGATTGTTAAAGGGCAAGAGACAAGTGGACGGCATGTCACCGGCGGATATAGTTCCTGAGCTCGACGCGCTTATGCAGTCCATAGGCGTCTATGGGTGGGATGTTGAGTATCTCTTTTTCCCGATAACGGTTGATGACGTCGAACCCGTTCTCGCGCGCGTGTGCGCGGATTTGGACGAGGAATATACGTTTACGCGAGACGACGAATATTATTACATAAAGGTTATATGCTCTCATGATGGAATAGAGCTGGACGACCGTAGCAACGTGTTGTTGAACGATCAATATATCTATCAAACGGAAATGGACGTCATATGGGGAAAAGACGGCCTTATTGAATGGAGTCTGTCGGGATATCGCCCGATAGTGAGCGTTGTAGAAAGCGATGCGGATATGCTTGACCTGGACGACGCGATAGACGCCTTCGCCAGCTATTTCGACGGTATTCTGATGAACGACCTTGAAACTGTAGTCAGGCAGATAGCCCTGGTATACAGCCCCTACCCCATATCGGAGTCGGAATACGCGCTCGTCCCTGCGTGGCGCTTCGCCGTGGCTTACGGCTTTGATGGGGAACTGGTAGACAGAATCTTCGCCTGTTATCGCGTGAACGCCTATACCGGAGAATTCCTTGAATAGGGTGAGGTAATTGCAAACCATATTTTTCACCGAGTTTAAGCGCGCGATAATTTCGTGGCGATTTGCGCTGGCGGCGGTGGGCATACCCGTGACGCGCTTGCTTGGCTCCACCGAGATGTTTACTGGCGACGCGGTATCTACGATGATCTTTTCTAACGACCTGTACGAAATCGCCATAGCGTTCGCCGCACTTCCGTTCGTCGCGGATTTCGCGCAGAGCATGGCGCAAAAAAGCTATGTGCCGTATGTGTTGAGGTGCGGGAAGAACGCGTATGTCGTAAGCAAGCTGCTGGTGTTGATATTCGCCACGTTTCTCGCGAACATGGTTGGGCAGACTATATATATTGGCGTATTGGGGATGAATGAACCGCTCACACTGTCGGCGGCGGAGAGCCTGAACCATCTTCAGTTCTCGGCCTATTTTCTCGGCGGGTCGCTGTATACCGGAAATCCCTATCCGTTTTTTCTGGGACAGATACTGGCATCGGGCGTGGTGTGCGTGGAATTCGCGGTGATGAGCTTTCTCATATCGGTGTTTTGTTCAAGTTCTCTGTTTGTATACGCCACCCCATTTTTATTGTATTTGTTTTCGGGCTACGTATTCTGGTCGCTGGGCGCACCGTATTATCTCGTACCGTCATCGATTTATGAAGGATGGCTCACTGACTCGCCGCTAAAGGACTGCGTAATACTATTTGGACACGCCGCAATTGTCTTGACGCTATTCGGCGGGGCGTTTATTTATTTCGCGAGGAGGCGGATAGCGGATGCGTAGCTTAGCAATTGCCGCGCGAGTAACGAAGTTGCAACTGGTCAAGGGCATGTGTCAGGCGAAGATATGGATAGCGCTTCTCTTCGTGCCGCTCATATTGTGGCCGGCACTTAATCCAATCAAGCGCATGGCGATAGATGTGGGCGAGAGCGTAAGCATAATGGGCATAGTATTCATATTTAGCGATATCAACAATTCGGCGCTAAGTACGATGTTCAGCATAGGCGTAGTAATCCTGTTTTCAGATGCGCCGTTTGCCGATGCCACACAGCAACAGTGCCTGATGCGCGTGAGCGGTCGCGAATGGATATCCGCGCAAATAATGTACATATTATGTTTAAGCGCGATATACGTATTATATTGGATAGTATCGGCGGTGATAATACTGATGCCCGTCGTCTCTCTTTCGCTCGAATGGGATGCCGTGTGGAGGACATTGGCCCACACGAACGCGGGTGCGCAATATGGAATCACTTTAGATTTATCGGTAGCGCTGATACGGGCGTATGATCCATGGCAATCGTTTGCGATAAGTATAGCGTTGAAGATAGCGATATGCCTGATGTTTGGAAATCTTTGCTTCGCGACGAGCCTTTGGACGAAGACCAACGCCGGCATATACGTATGTCTCGCAATAGTAATGCAGGATTACATGGCGATGAACGGCCTTGGATTCTCTTATATCAAGTTCGCACCGCAGACTATGAGTCGGTTGATAATGCTCGACCCTATAGGAACGGGAATGAAGCCTACGCCCGCGTTCGCGCTGACGGTGCTTTTATCCATAAGTGTCATATTCGCATTCACATCGTATTTGGCCAGAAAAAACAGGCTGCCGGAATGAGGGAGGAACATGAGCATACAAATTGAATGCGCTTCCAAGTCGTATGGAAAGCAGATGGTACTACAGGACATATCCGCCGAGTTCAAACGGGGAATGATAAGCGGAATAATAGGAAGAAACGGCAGCGGGAAGACAGTGCTTCTAAAATGCATATGCTCTCTGACGCCGCTCGACAGCGGACGAATAGCTATCTTCGGAAAGGAACTCGGGCGCGACATATTCCGTCCGGAGTCGCTGGGTGCAATAATTAACGAACCGGGTTTTCTGCCGTCTTATTCGGGATATAGAAATCTGTCGATGATAGCGTCGATCAAGCGCCAAATAAGAAAGGAACAAATAAAAGAGACCATGCGGCTTGTCGGCCTGGACCCCGAAAGCCGCAAGTGGGTATGCAAATACTCGATGGGAATGAAGCAGCGCCTGGGCATAGCTCAGGCGATAATGGAGAATCCCGATTTGCTCATACTCGATGAACCTATGAACGGTCTGGATAATCGCGGCGTGGATGATATGCGCAAGCTCTTTCTCGAACTGAAAGGACAGGGCAAGACCATACTTTTAGCCAGCCACAACCGCGAGGACATAGAAATACTCTGCGACCATGTCTACGAAATGGACGCGGGACGGCTTACCCAAATGCGATAGTTCGACGGAATCTTTTTTCATCATTCCATAGTGATCTCGGAATACTCTACATTGTCTATATCCAGCGCCCATAATTGCCATGAATCATTAGTGGTGTTTTCACCGATAAATATGGCGATTCCGTTATCAAGAACAATGTAACCCGGATCAACGACTGTTACAGTAGGATTGATCCATTCATACTTCCGCTTAATTTTGCGTGTTCCCTTTTTAAACGACCATGCATCCCAGCGATTGCGTACTTGGTCATCAAAGTCTCCCTCGGAGAGAAAATAACATAGGTTCCGTGAGAATCCATATAACTCTTCTGTGGGAAAAGCCAACTTAATCCTTTTGACCTGCTTATTCGAATTGGATATCACAAGGTTGCTGGATATTATCGCTCCACCTGGATGACTTTCACTCACGCTATGCTTCGCTTTCTTTTTAGGTAGTTTAACGATTTTTCCATCTGGCAGATAGAGTTTACGCCCTTGGAGAAT
>JAUNBY010000270.1 GCA_030526935.1 Clostridia bacterium | reverse complement strand
AAGCTCACAATAATAAATGCGCCAAAAGTCTTTCTTTTTTAAGCAATATATAGTATAATAATCTGGAAAGCGGCGCGGCGCCCTGCGGCACAAAGAAAGGGCGCATCCGTTGGAACCCTGCAAGCCCGCGAAATCGCGCGGCATTATTCCGGCGGAATAACTCCGCCCCTGATTGAAAGGAGCGTGACCTGATGTACGCCACTGAAATAGTTGAATTGTTAAACGCGAAGATGCTTTGCGGTGAAGAGTTGCCAAAGCTTGAAATACAGTCGGCTTGCGGCTCGGATATGATGAGCGACGTATTGGCCTTTCCCAAGGAGCGCATGGTGCTGTTGACGGGGCTTACCAATACCCATGTGATAAGAACCTGCGAAATGCTCGACGTGCTTTTGATAGTATTCGTGCGGGGGAAAATTCCGGGAAACGACGTACTCGAAATGGCTGAAGATCGCGATATGGTCGTACTCGCGACGCCCTATACGCTTTACGAGGCGTGCGGCATACTTTATAAAAACGGGCTTCCGGGCGGGTCAAGCGCCAGGCACGCCGAATGAGGGGTGAAATTGTGTCGGACGGTGTAATGCTCAGAGAGGCCTATCCCGTAACGTCGGGAGATTTTACGACCGCAGGAGAGGCTTCCGCGAAGATTAAAAGGATACTTAAAAAGCTCGGGGTCGATAGCTCCGTCGTCAGGCGCGTTTCCGTCGCGGCCTACGAAGTGGAGCTCAACCTCGTCATTCACTCAGACGGCGGGGAAATGGAATTGATAGTCCGCCCCGATTACCTGGAATTAAACGTTCGCGACGTAGGCCCCGGCATACCGGATATAGATCTCGCCATGAGAGAAGGCTATTCGACCGCGTCCGACGACGTGAGAACCATGGGCTTTGGCGCGGGCATGGGTCTTCCCAACATGAAGCGCAACGCCGACGATTTTTCCATAAGCTCGTCCGTCGGCGTAGGAACAGAAATACTTATGGGGTTTAAGCTATGAGCAATGTTTATCATCATTCGGTAACGCTCGATAAGACAAAGTGCGTGGGCTGCACAAATTGTCTAAAAAAATGCCCTACGGAGGCCATAAGGGTACACGGGGGACGCGCGCATATAATCGACGAGAGGTGCATAGACTGCGGCGAATGCATAAGGGCCTGCGCCTATCACGCCAAGGTCGCCCTTACCGACACCCTCGATTCGATTAATCGCTTTGAATACAAAATCGCCCTGCCCGCGCCGGCGCTGTACGGACAGTTCAAACACCTTGCCAACGTCGAAAACGTCGCGGGGGCTTTGATAAGCATAGGCTTCGACTGGGTGTACGACGTCGCTCGCGGAGCGGATATCGTCTCAAGGGCGGTTCAGGACAGACTTAAGAATCCCAACTGTCCAAAGCCACTGATTTCCTCGTCGTGTCCCGCCGTCGTCAGGCTCATACAGACGAGGTTTCCCGAACTTATAGATAATATCGTCGAGGTCAAATCCCCCATGGAGATGGCGGCTATACAGGCTAAGCGCGAGTTTTGCCAGACGCGTGGCGTGAGTCCCGAGCAGGTTGGCTGCTTCTTCATCACACCCTGCGCCGCCAAGGTCACGGCGATCAAAAAACCCATAGGGCATGAAAAGAGCGCGGTTGACGGCGCGGTATCCATACTGGACATATACGGCCTTCTGAATACCGCCATACGAAAGAATCCCATTTTTGGGGATAAAACGGGATTTCGTGCTACGGCGCTGGGCGTCGGCTGGGCCAGAACCGGCGGAGAGGCCCTCGCCGCCGGAATAGAGAACGCGCTCGCGGTGGACGGCATAGAGTCGGTTGCGAAGGTTCTCGAGGAGATAGAAAACAACCGCCTCAGCGGACTCACCTTCTTTGAGGGGCTGGCCTGCGTGGGCGGTTGCGTGGGCGGGGCATTGGTGTTCGAAAATGTGTTCATAGCCAGAAACCGCATAAGGGAGTTGCTTTTCAGGCTTCCCAAGCTTCGACCCGAGGAAAACATTTCTGACGAGGAAATGCGATCTCTCGCTCACGAGGTACATTTGGACAAGCCCATATTGCCCATTAACGCCATGCAGATAGATTCCGACCTTCAGACCGCGCTTAAAAAGGCCAATCAGGTAGAGGAGATACGCCAGCGCCTTCCGGGGCTGGACTGCGGATCCTGCGGCTCCCCCTCGTGCAGGTCGCTGGCCGAGGATATTGTGGGCGGCTTCGCGCATGAGATGGACTGCATATTCGTGCTCAAGGCGCGCGTTCGCGACATGGCCAAGCAGATGGTCGAACTAAGCGACAATACGCGCATTTAGAAAGTGAGGGTATTATGACAATATCTCAAATCGCCGAACTGACGGGCGCCATGGTAAAGACCACGTCGGTAGACCTTAACCGGGAGATAGACTGCGGCTATTCCTGCGACCTTTTAAGCTGGGTAATGGCTCACGGAGCCAGGAACATGGCATGGGTTACGGTACAGACGCATATGAACGTCATAGCCGTGGCGACGCTTATGGATATGTCGGCGGTCATAGCGCCCGAGGGCATCAACTTCCCCGACGACGTAATCGCCAAAGCCGACGAGGAGGGCATAGCGCTTTTGCAGTCCTCCAGGACGGCTTACGAGCTTTGCGGGCTGATGTTCAAAGCGGGCATTCCCGCCAAATGACGTGATAGCCGTCGATTTACATATGCACTCATGCCTGTCGCCCTGCGGCGACGAGCTTATGACGCCTAATAATATCGCCAGAATGTCGCTTCTCAAAGGGCTGGATCTCATTGCGCTGACCGATCACAATACCGCGGGACAGGTTCCCGCGATAAAGAAAGTGTGCGACGAGATAGGGCTTGGCTTCATTCCCGGAGTGGAAATAACCACCGCCGAGGAAGCGCATATGCTGGCGTATTTCAGGACGGTTGAGGACGACTTGCGCTTTTGCGAGTTCATATATCCTCATATACCGGATATCCCCAACCGCCCCGAATTTTTTGGCGAACAGACATTTATGGATGAAGAAGACGAGGTTACGGGATACGAGAAAAAGCTTCTCATCTCCGCCGTCGATATATCAATAGACGACCTCGCCGAAAAGGTGCGCGAGATGGGAGGACTTCCCATACCCGCGCATATCAATCGCGGCTCCAACGGCGTTTTGAACGCGCTGGGGTTTTTGCCCCCGTTCGCGCCCTTTGCCGCCGTCGAGATAGCGAGGGACTTGCCGCTCGCGCCAAGCCCCGGAGTGGATAAATACCTGGCGCTTCACTCATCCGACGCGCACCGGCTCGAGGATATATTCGAGCGCACGGAATTTCTGCCCTTAAAGGACGCTACGCCCGAGGCTTTTTTCGAGTATATACTCGAAAACGGGAAAATCAGGTGACGCGGTATGCATGCATGGACGAAGCCGATTGTATGCAACGCGAGGTGTTCGACTTAAGCGGCGCCGTCATACAGACGGCAGCGCTCTTTGCGCCTATCGCCGCGATGAAGGAAAAGTCATTCGAGGTGGACGTTTGCGAAGGCGTATCGGCTTTGGGAGACGAGGACGCGATTCGACGCATGGTGTCGATACTTTGCGACAACGCGGTTTTATACGCCTCGGGAAGCGGAGATATACGCCTTACCATGAGAACGTCCGCACGCACTAGCGAAATCTCGGTTTCAAACCTTTGGCAGAAGCCCTCTGATAGAGACGCGCTAGAAAAGATATTCGACCGCTTTTACCGTGCGGACGCCTCCCGCGACAGAAATAACGGGGAGGCGGGTTTCGGCATAGGCTTAGCCATCGCTCAAAAAATCGCCCTGCGGCACAACGG
Organism: Clostridia bacterium; assembly: GCA_030526935.1. Classification (GTDB taxonomy): domain Bacteria; phylum Bacillota; class Clostridia; order Christensenellales; family Aristaeellaceae; genus JAUNBY01. Next base: position 671 of record JAUNBY010000270.1, on the reverse strand, counting down.
CAAGCTCTACGCGGACGCGCCGGGCACGGGCGAAAGGATATGCTTCCACGCCATAATTCCGATAATCCGCGACGCGAAGTAAAGGTGGTAGGTCTGTTCGTCATGCACTTGACTTATGCGTCTCGCCGACAAATTAAAAATGCTTCGTCAAATCAATGACGAAGCGAAATACCTGTGAGTTTACCAATCGGTTCAATTGGCGGCAGCCGCCTTGTTAAGGCGCTTGGCCAAACGAGCCTTTTTGCGGTTTGCGGCATTCTTATGGATAACGCCCTTGCTCGCGGCCTTGTCAATCGCGCTCGCGGTACGGCTCAGTGTCTGAGCGTCGGCGACGCCGTTTTGCAGGGCGACGTCATATTTTTTGACAGTCGTACGCATGGCAGATTTAATCATGCGATTGCGCAGGTTCTTCTTCTTGATCACCTTAACGCGCTTCATAGCGGATTTGATGTTCGGCAATTCATTTCACCTCCATGCCTTAAAGTCAACAACCGTTATTTTACCATGTCCGGGCGACAAATGCAAGGAAAATATGGGCTTTTAAAGTGAAAATTACGCGCCGAATATGTGAATTCACTTGATACAGACCCGGATGCACTTTAGTCCCCGATAAACGCCCCCGATTGAATTTTCAATTGCACCCTTTTAAGGAAGAGCTGAGAGTTACGGTA
>JAUNBY010000269.1 GCA_030526935.1 Clostridia bacterium | reverse complement strand
GTTCCTAATAACCTACGTGCCCGAGTGCGTAACGTGGCTGCCTAACCTGCTGTTCGGTTAACCGTTCAGCGGCAGGATTAGCCGCCGTCAAGCGCTATGCGCGCTCTCCCGTTCTCTCCCCGCGAAGTTGTTCGCGATGCATATTCAACGCGCGTCTGCGCGGGGAGGGATTTCCTTATACCCGAATTTCGAAAGAAACTGTATATTATTGCAGATTATTGAATAGATATGCGATAGTTTTCGTCCGCGCCTTCCGGGTATCGTTTGTCAACGCAGGAAGCACGTCGGCGATGATGAAATAAATTTCAAACAAATGAGGTGATTGATGTAGAACATATCCGTCTCTTGAGCCAAAACCTGTCGGAAGTCTAAATAATTTAACTATTTGAGGAGGATCCGCTAATGAAAAGGACTCTGTCGATCCTGGTTACGCTTGCGCTTATGCTTGGCGTATGCGGCTTTGCCGCAGCCGATCAAAAGCCCGCGGGCAGCCTTACGAACCTGCTTCTCGAAGATTCGGCTCACTGGATGAACGACGGCTTCGCCTTTGACGAAGCTACAACCGAGTACAATCTAACCGCGTGGCTGGAGACATACGGCATACGCTTTACGCCTGTCATCACGGGCGGCGCGGAACAGACCGTAACCGTGACCATGAGCGGTACGGGCATAGAGGCGCAGACTATCGCCGTGGGCAATAACGAAAGCTTCGTGCTCAACCTTACGCAGGCGCGCCAGAGCAGCAATCCCGAAGGCACCGGTGAACGCGGTATCGAGGACGATTGCGTTTACGAGGTCATAATCGAGGCTGCCAACGCCACCTACACGCTGAACGTCACCCGCCCCGGGCTGGATCAATACGTTGAAAAGTTCACTCGCGCGACCTTCGACCTGGGCACGATAGACGAGGCCGAAGCGGGCAAATCTATGACCTACTGGCTTTACGTGCCGGAAGATTACGACGCATCTAAGGAATACCCCGTCGTGCTGTATCTGCATGGCGTGGGACAGATGCGCAACGAGGCCACGGACGTGCTTTTGCGCAACGCCAGCGCGACGACCTTTGTATACTACGGCAAGGAATGCATAGTCCTCGCGCCGCAGGCAAACTACACCGATCTTACCGGCAGCGGCGGCTGGGCGGACTCGAATTTTGACCTCACGGTATTTGGAAATGGCGCTTATGCCATTTTGCAGGACGTATTAGCCGATTACAGCACCGACGCCAGCCGGGTTTACGTGGTTGGACTGTCTATGGGCGGACAGGGAACCTGCGGCATGCTGGCCAGCCATCCCGAGCAGTGGGCGGGCGCTATAGTCAACGCCGCTCCCTACGCGATGGACGAGAACAGCGTTCTGCGGCTGGGCAACGCGATCAAGGAACACAATATTCCCGTATGGTTCTCCTTTTGCGAGGATGACGAGTCCGTCAGCTTCGAACAGAGCCACGACGTGCTCATTCCCGTTCTTGACGAATTGGGCGTAAACTACGCCATTTCGATCTACACGCCCGACGACTACCTGGCGCCTATGCGCCATTTCTGCTGGGCGCCTGTATGGGCGGACGAAGACATTCTCGACTGGCTGCTCGCGCAGAATAACGATGAGGGCGCCGGAACGCTCAATGGGCTTATGGTAACGGACAGCGCCCTGGGCGAGGTTGAACTTGGATTTGATCCCGGGATTACCGATTACGGTTTCGACGTCTGGGAGGAGACCTACGGCGTGTTATTCCGACCCGTTATCGGCGGAGCGGACGACAGCTCCGTAACGGTTACGCTTTCCGGATCAGGCATCGAGGACGAGAGCTTTACGCTTACAAAGAACGAAACCTTTGAACTCGCGCTTGACCAGAACCGCATCTGCTCGAACGCCGAGGCTAGCGGCACGCGCGGTATCGAAGACGATTGCGACTATGTGGTTACGATAACCGACGCGGAAAAGACCTATACCGTCAATATCCATCGCCCCGGCGTCTCCCGGTATATATCCGATCCCGAATGGGGCTATGACGCTCCGGGCGAGGAATATTTCACAAAACAGACTTTTGCGCTTAACCTGATTGAGGGCAATGAGGATGACGCCAGGCAAATGTACTATTGGCTGCATCTTCCGTCCGATTACGACGCGAGCAAGTCGTATCCCATCGTAATGTACCTCCATGGCGGCGGACAGACAAGAAACCGCGCGGATGATATTATGGTGAGAAACACTATCGCCAGCGCGTTCTTGGCCAAGGACAAAGAGGACATGATAATCATCGCTCCGCAGGCGAACGATACCGAACTGGCAGGCGGCGGTTGGAGCGGCGATGAGATGCAGTTGACCGACTTCTCGAAAGGCGCGTACGCGCTTCTCAATAAGACCATCGCCGATTACAGCGTGGACGAGAACCGCGTCTACCTCATCGGACTATCCGCGGGTTCCGTAGGCTCGAGCGTGTTGATAACCAACTATGCGCACGAGGGCGTGTTCACCGCCGCGCTTTTGAGCGCCGATCCTGTTTATGGCAGTTATGTTGGCGCAGCCAGACTTGCCAGGGCGCTGGCGGACACGGATCTGCCCGTATGGTACACGCAACACGAGCGCGACGCCACCTGCTGGAACCAGGAGACGGGATATAATCACGGCTACACGGTTTTCTCTAACCTGCGCGCGCTGCTTGAAGACATAGAACAAATCGAAGGCAACGCAAGCAAATGCCGCATAACGTCGTTCCCGTATTCCATGTACGCAAGGCCGACCTCTCATTTCACCTGGGCAAATATGTATTCCGACGATATGTACCTCGACTGGCTGCTCGCGCAAAGCAAGTAACGCGAAAGCCGCTTTTCGCCGTTTGGTTTATAAGAATCAGCGGCGAAAAGCGCTGATATGATCAAAACGACCGGCAACGCCGTAGATGAAGAAATAAAATACTTAGGAGGATTTTGCAAGTGAAGAAAATTGCAGTATTTCTACTGACACTTTCCATGCTCTTATCGATCATGCCTGTTGGGGCAATGGCTACGGCTCAATGGGACGGCCTTATCAAGTCGGGGGACTTCACGCAGGAAGAATTCGATGCCTGGACAAAGACGACGGTTTACCGCGACGAGAACAGCGTAACCGGCTATATGGTCAGTTTCCGCTATTACGCTCCCGAGGCGGCACGCGTTAGAGTGGCCGGCGAGTGGGCGTTCAGCGATGTGCATCACGCCAGCCTTGCCAAGGTTGACGCGCTGCTTCCCGACCAGTGGTATCCGGGATGCTTCCCGAGCCTTGGCTCCTCGACGCCGCTTGATATGACGCTCAATGCTGAAACCGGATATTGGAGTTGCACCATACCGCTTCCGAGCGGAATATTCAACTATCAGTTCTGGATTGGCGGAGAAGCCGACGACAACACCGGCGCGGAAATAACCGCCGACCCGCAGAATCGCCCGATCGAGATGGCTGAAGGCAACGAGAAGATGAGCCAGGTGTTCATGCCTTTTGATCCGGACAGGCAGATAGACGACTATTCAAATCAGGGTCCCCGAACGGACGGACAGGCGGGAGAGGTAAGCTTCGTCAATTATTACTCAAGCGTGTTCGAGGCTGAATGCCCGTTGGGCGTATACCTTCCCTACGGCTATGACGCCGAGCGCGACGAGCCTTACAAGGTGCTTTATCTGGCTCATGGCGGCGGAAGCATCGAAAGCTTCTGGATGTCTCAGCTGGCGGCTCCGAATATCGCCGATAACCTTATCGCTCAGGGAATAATCGAACCTACGATTATCGTCACGCCCAACCTTCGCGAGCCGGGCACGACGGGATACGCCCAGGACGTTGAGCGCAATATCGAGCGCGTGCTGACGGACATAATCCCCTTCATCGAGGCTAACTACAATGTCTCCACAGCCGCTGAAGACCGCGCCCTGGCGGGGCTTTCCATGGGAAGTATGTTTACGTGGAATACATTCTACCGCCAGCCTCTGCAGTTCGGGTACTTCGGAACATGGTCGAGCGGCGTTGCCGGGAACATGACCGATGAAAACGAATTGATCGCCACTTACGATTTGAGTTCTGATGACTATAAAGTACCCACCTTCGTTACCGGTTGCGGAACATTCGCGAGCGACGCCCTTCCTACATATGCCATGCAGAAAATGCTCACACACTATGGCATCGAGTATACAAGCTGCTATGTCAACGGCGCTCACCGTTGCCACGTATGGAGCGTACAGCTCGAGGATTTTATGAAGCGGGTTCTGTGGAAATAAATAAAATAAGCCTGGATCCTGACAGCCGAATTGATCGGGAGACCATCGATATAATGGGAAAGGCGTTTGAAGGAGTAATCGAAAACCGTGTGCCGATATATTTCTTCGACGGCACCAATACGGAATCTGGTTCAAGCCTGAACACCACTGCGGCTTATTTGTACCTGAAGGAACGCTATGAAGCGCTCGGACTGACGGGTGAAGAAATAGACGAGTTGATAAGGCTTGATCTGGCTGACGATGAGG
>JAUNBY010000268.1 GCA_030526935.1 Clostridia bacterium | reverse complement strand
CTCAAAGTCACCGCACAACCGGACAGGAGGTCGTCATGAGTTACATCTATCTCTATGAGCACGGGGCAAAAATCAGCGTACAGAATAACCGCATCGTCGTAGAGCAGAAGCGGGCGAATCTGACGCGCTCCATACCCATCGAGGGAGTCGAAAGCGTATGCATAATCGGAGAAGTCGCCTTCACCTCTCCCTGCATCAAGGAATTTCTCGGGCGGGGCATACAACTGACATGGCTTTCTCCCAGCGGGGAATTTTTCGGCAAGCTGTCGGGCACAAACCATCAGAATGTGCTCAGGGAAGCCGCTCAATTCGACGCCAGGTACGACGAGGCGTTTTGTCTTGAGATGGCGAAAAAATGGACGGGCGCAAAAATGCGCAACCAGCGCACGCTTCTGCGGCGCTATTCCCGCTTCAGGGATGCCGACGTGCAAGCGGAGATCGACGCTATCGGGCAATGCATCGACGGCATTGAATCATCGCCCTCGATCAACGCGCTTATGGGACACGAGGGCGTCGCCGCGCGTCATTACTTTTCGGCGCTGAGCCGCCTGACCGAACCGGATTTCCGCTTTGACAAACGCACCCGCCAACCTCCGCGCGATCCGTTCAATTCCATGCTGAGCTTTGCCTATACATTGCTCTTGCACGAAATAAACGTGGCGGTATCTTCCAGGGGATTGCATCCCTACGTTGGTTGCATGCACGCCCTTCGCAATGGTCATCCCGCTCTGTGCAGCGATCTTATGGAGGAATGGAGGCCGGTCATCGCGGACTCGCTGGTCATGTCCGTGGTAGCTAAACAAAGTATCAAGATAAACGAATTCGACCCTCCGGACAGTCGCGGAGGCGTGTATCTAAAACCCGACGCCTGTAAGCGCTTTTTGGCGGAATATGAGGAGAAATTGCGCGTCCAGGCTAAATACCTGTCCTACGCGGATTTCCCGGTCAGCTTCCGCAGGGCTATAGAACTTCAGACGGGGCAATTCGTAAAGGCATTGGAGGCGCGGGACGCCTCTATATATCAGGGCGTGATAATCAGATGACGCTTAAATATCGCTGCCGGGTATTCAACTTCGATGATTTTGTTATGGAACAGAGGCGAAAGTATTTGATTGTTGTGATATATGACATAACCGATAATCCGCGCAGAACGCGTCTGTCCAAATACCTCGAAGGCTTTGGCGTGCGCGTGCAAAAATCGGCCTTTGAATGCATTTTGGATCAAGCCACCTACGAACGGCTGCTCGCCGGTATACCGGGCATCATACAAAGCGGGGACTTCGTGAGGGTATACAAGCTTACGGGAAACGCCGATATTCGCGTATGGGGCGACGTGCCTTTGACCGCGGATACAGAGGTCGTCATCATATAACGCCGCCCCGTTCACAGCGTTAAAAATATGTTGACACAAGGCGGCGAAGCTGGTAATATTATTGTATACATAAAAAGGAGGCGCTTTACGTGAACAAGCCGTCCATACTGTTTTCCCCCATCGGCAAAACCGATCCCGTCCGCGAGGGTTACGACGGCCCGATGCTTCATATTCTGAGGCATTACAGACCCAATAAAGTAATCTTCTTTCTAACGGCGGAAATCGAGCGGATTGAGTCGAAGTGTCAGTGGAACCAGAAATTCGCGCGCGCCGTGCTTCCCGATATAGAGATAGAATTGATGCCAAGCGGCATTGAAGACGCGTCCGACTTTGAAGCGTTCATACGTATATTCGAAAAAAAGCTGATGAAGACGGCCGCGGAAAACCCGGATGCCAGGCTTATGGTCAATATATCCTCCGGTTCCCCGCAGATGACAAGCGCCCTGTGCGTATTGGCATCCTCGCTTCCCGATTTATATCCCATACAGGTAAAGACGCCCGAAAAAAAATCAAACGCCAACTTGCCGCATGAAAAGCCAACTTCCGACATAGAGCCTTTGCTCGCGAGCCTCATAGACCACAACCTCCCGGATGAGGCGGAAAACCGCTGCGTGAACGTGAAGCTCGAAAACTACGTTCGCAGGAACCTTCTCGAAAACCTCCGTTCTCAGATTAATCTTGGCGCTTATGAAGCGGCTCTCGGCACCGTCGAAAAAAACAGGAGCTACTTCAGCGATGCGCTTGCTTATGCCATCAACGGGGCGCATCTGAGAAAACAATTCTGCCTTAAAGACGCCAATAACGAGTTTTCAAAAGCGGGCTTGTCGGTATTTCATAAGATGGACTCGCGCGAACTTAAAATACTTGAGTTCTATCTCGGAATGCGAAACGACTTTCAGCGGGGCGACTTTACGCGCTTCTTCGTGCGCCTGTCGCCTCTCGCGGAGGCGCTGGCCGCGTATATACTGCGCAAACGCTTTGGATTTGATATGGCCAATTATACAGGCTCAGACGGATGTATGAACGTCATGCGCCTCAAGGCAGGCCATCCTGAACTCGTGCTAAGCGTAGAAGCGCGTCTGCGCTTTACCCTTGACGGCAGACAGCCAAGTCTCGAAGCATACAACGCCATGATATTCTATTTCGCTGATAACGGCTATGTCGAACCTGATCTTCCGATGCGTATGGATATGCTCAGATCGCTTCAGAAAGCGCTGCGCAACTACGCGGCGCATGAAATGTCCTCCATAAGCACAAAGGCTTTGAAAGACGCCTGGGAACGCGGCCGCAAGGGTAACGCCGCTATAGCGGAGTATAAAAGCGAGAACGCCATGCTCAAATGGATGGACAGGCTCTTTCTCGACGCCATGCAGGGCAGTTCGATCCGCCCCGAAATGCTCGCAAGTTATGAGAGCATGAACCGCATGCTTACGGCAATGATGTTCGGCTGAACGAAAAACGCGCGAGTCTCCCGGTTTATATAATATACGTCCGTTAATTATCGCTTTTGACAGGTAAGCCGAAATGTGTTATTATAGCGTTGATGAAAGGATAATTTTCCACTTCGCACCGCGTTTCATAAACGGGACGTGATCCTGTCAAAACCGGGGAGGTCGTCATGCGCGTACAGAATAAGCTTTTGATAGTAACGCTCGCACTGGTGATGATATTGATAGTCATCACGGGGCTGTTGTTCTTTCGCTTCGGGGAAAACGAGCTCATCGAGCGCTCCGTTACTCAGATGCGGGCTTTGGCGGACACCATTGCGCTTCAACTGGAATCGCGCGTGCAGCAGATGGATTTCGCGCTTCTTTACATGCTTTCTCAGCCGGACTTCCTTTCAGCCACTTCTTATTATACAATGCCCGGTCGCGCCGAAGAAGCCAACAGGCTTTTGATCTCCGAGAACGCCGCCGTCATAAGCCGGGTTATGATAAACTACGCCGTCAATAAAAATTTTTATCGCGCGTCGCTTTTCACGCCGGAGGGCGATTATTTTTCGAGCCGCTTTCAGGAACCTTCGCCGTCATCGGCGGAAGTGAAAACAAGGGTTTCCGGTATAAGCTGGACAGATCTGGCTCAGTCAAAATCGGGGCGCATGCTTTTACTCAGCCCCTATTCCGATCCGTGGTCGGAGGAGGATATCAGGGTGTACTCGGCGGTGAGGGCCATAAGCACTCCGTCGGGAGTGACCTGTTTTATCGAGATACAAAACAAAGCGCGGGACCTCGACGAACTGCTTCAACCCGCGTATTCATTCGGCGGAATGTCGGCCATAATGTCGCCGGACGGCGTTTTTTACTCGAAAGACGGCGTTCTTGAAAAAGACGATATTTTAGCCGTTTCCGATACAAACCAATATGGACTTTCCATACGCGTCTGGCAAAGCCGCGAGGCGATACTCGAGGCGTTTTCTCCGATGAAGGCGCAGATATTCGCCGTTTGCGGCGTGGCTTTCATATTGTCGGCGACCTATCTTTACCTGGCATCAAGGCGCATAACCAGCCCTATTCGCGCCATTCTCGACAGCATGGACAAAACGGCGCTGGATACGCTCACAAACCCGCCCCTTCCCTCGGGAGGCGACGAACTCAAGGCGCTGAACGAGGCGTTCTCCCGATTGTGCGAAAGGCTGAAATCCGCCGTCGACGAGGCTTTTTCGTCGCAGGAGAGAGAGGCCCGCGCGAAGTTCGACTCATTACAGGCGCAGATGGATCCGCATTTTCTCTATAATACGCTCAACGTCATCGCGGGACGCGCCATGGCAACCGGCGACGACGAGATAGCCTTAATGTGCTCGGACATAGCGTCGATGCTGCGCTACTCGACCGACACAAAGCAACGCTCGTCAACTATCGGCCTCGAAGCCGCGCATCTTAATACCTATCTCGCCCTAATGAAAAAGCGCTACCGCCAAAAGCTCGTGTATACCGTCGAAATATCCCCAAATATAGAATCCGAACCCATGCCCAAGATTGTCCTTCAGCAGTTCGCCGAGAACGCCCTTCGCCACGGCTTTGACGGCTCGGCAAACGCGCTCGCGTTTACCCTCAGGGGATACTCCATTGACGAATACTGGCATATCGATATATCGGATAACGGCAAGGGCTTCGACGAGGA
>JAUNBY010000267.1 GCA_030526935.1 Clostridia bacterium | reverse complement strand
TTTATACGCCATATGCCGATTGCGACCTTTACGGTTTCCTCTATTCGCGTGAGCAGGAAAACCAGGTATACCGGCCAACCCTGTCCGGGGCCGAATATAAATACCAGCGGTATGCCGATTAGCCACACAGGCGCGGTATCAAGAATCATAGCGTATTTAACGTCGCCTCCCGCGCGGAGTATCCCGACGATTACCGCGGATGCCATGGCGGCGATGAACATGGTAATCGCATATATGATTATGATCATAACGGCGTTGTCAGCCGTCTCGGAGGCGACGTTGAACACTGAGGCTATGGGACGGCTTATGAATACGAGTATGGCTCCGATGACACATCCAGCGACGGCATGGGCGAATATCATTCTCTTAGCCGTAAGTTGCGCTTCGTCAAGGTGTCCCGCGCCTATGGACATACCCGTCATGACGCTGCAGGCGTGAGTTCCTCCGCGAAGCACGACGCCTCCCAACTGCTCTACATTGTTAAATATGCTTACCGCCGCTACGGTCGACGCTCCCATCATGCCGTAGGCGACCGAATACATGACCATTCCCAGAGACCAGAGACATTCGTTTATCATGGTTGGGAACACTACGCGGAAGAATTTTTTTACCTCCGCCTTAGACTTTGGCTTTAGCTCGGAAAGCCTGGCTGCGGTCGCGAATGAGTTCTTGTAGCTGAATACGACGAGCATTATCAGCTCGAATGAAACGCCTATGAGCGTCGCTATTGCCGCTCCGCGCACACCCAGACGCGGAAAGCCAAAGTTTCCGAAAATAAAGCCGTAGTTTAAAATCGTATTCGATATTATGGCGACCGATGTCGCGAACATGGGAAGCTTTACCTGCTCGGTCGATTTGAGGACGGCCGCGTAAACCGCCGACAGCGCCTCGATTATATACGCGAAGCCTATTATTCGCAGATACTGGCTTCCCGCGTGTATAGCCGGAAGCTCCTGTATCAGAATCCTCATTATCCTTTCGGGGAACAATATCGCCGCCAGGGCGAATATGATCGCTACGCACAGGGCGGTTATCATTCCCAGCCCCAGCGTCGAGCGTATGCCCTTTATATCTCTTACGCCCCAATACTGCGCGGTAAATACCGCAAGCCCGCTGACAACGCCAAACATCGTTATCTGCAAGAGGAAAGATATCCTGTTTGCTTGCGTGACGGCAGCCAGTTCTATCTCGCCCAATTGCCCGATCATTACATTGTCCACTATATGCATGGAAGCGGCGACAAGGCTTTGTATTACGACCGGCACGGCCAGGCGCAAAGCGGTATGGGAGAATGCCTTCTCCCATTTATAAACCCTCTTATCCATTTTAGTCTCCAGTTTTATTATGTATACGTAGGGAATTGCGCGACCCTGGCAAATGTATCGCCGAACGGAATCAGCACCAGTTCGCGTTCCTCTGCGGCGTTTACCTCGGGCTTTACTGGCACTTGATCAAAATCGACGCCGTCGGACTTCCACTGGTCGCACAGCGCTGCTTTTACGACGACGCGCAATCCGCTTTCGCCGTTTTTAAAGCCCGGCGCCGTTTCCGGAGTCTTAACGAGTTCCATCTCCTGCTCCGAGCGTATAGCCCAATTCCAATAAGAGCTCGCTCCGTCGCCAAGGCACATGAGTATGGGTCCCGCTTCAATTGACGCGGATTGGTGATGCCAAAATCTCATGCGCGGCTTCATCTCAAGCTTAACCGCTATCGACGAGAAGCTCCCCCAAACCTGCCTCACGCAAGCCATTTCGCCCCCGCACGTTTCGATCATCTCGCCGTCGGGAAGGCGTATTACAGCCTGCTCCGCCCATCCCGGAACGCGAAGGTATATCGGGAAATCGATTGGCGCTTTAGCCTCGACATTAATCGTTATATCTCCTTCAAAGGGATATTCAGTCTCTACGCTTATCCTCACGCGGGTACCGGAAGCTATGTAGTTGACCTCGCACGGGGCGTAGCTCACGCAGGCAAGCCCTTCGTCGCCTGTGGCGTACCACGTGCCGGCTATGAACCTGGCAAGCCCCGCGTCTGCCGCGGACAGATCCCTTTCCATATATACGCTCGCTTCCGAATCGGCGCTGAACCAGGTATGGGAGTCCTTGCCGATGGACAACTGGTTTACCTGCAAAACGGACTGACGGCGGCGCATGTCCGCCGACCACGCGGCGGAGAGGGCGTTGAAGGCTAGCTTTTCGAGTATCGCCGGAATTTCGTCCGGAACTTCCTCGCTAAGCGTCATAATGTCGCAAAGGGTATATACCATATCGCTCACCGAGTCTAAATTCACACCCTGAGAGGGATTGCCTCCCGCGAGATGGTCGTCGGCGGTATACATGTCGAGGGCGACGCCGTGCGTCTTCATAAGGCGCTTCCAGCCGTGTTTAAAAGCCGTCGCTTCCTTAAATCCGCTTTTAAACAGGTTGACCGCCGATGGAGCCTTGAGTCCGAAGGCTACGCTTCTGGCTTCGGTGAGGTAATACTCACGGGAGTTTACCTTTTGATATATTCCGTTAAGACCCGCGTCGCGCTCCAATCCACTTCTGATCTTAGAATATGTCGTATATTTGGACAATGGCCTTATGTGCGGGAATATATACCACTCGTTCGTCCAATCAAGCGACTGATTTCTGATAATTTCAAGAAGTTTCAGAAGGTGCTTTTGTCCGGTGAGGTTATATATGAATATAGCCGACAACATGTTTTCGGAAGAACGCGCGCATGCCTCGTCGCAAAGCGGATGCGCCTCGAGGACGCTTAACTGGTATTTCAGGAATTTGTCCATGCATTTGAGCGCGTCCCTGTCGCCTGTCGCCATGAAGTACTGCCTGAGCACCCCGAGCGCCACGGAACGCTTCCACCAGTCGTATTCTCCTGAAACGGGAATATCCCCGTCCGGGCGTTGAGACTGTATAATGCCGCGAGCGGCGTCGGTTACGGTTTTTATCAGGCTCTCGTCGCCTGTAATGAAAGCTATGGGCGTTAAAACCGATATGACCTCCACGTCATCGCCATATTCCCTCGATTTGACGCAGGCGGCCTGCTTCGACAGGCTTTCGGCGATCCATCCCTTCGGCTTTATCGCGCCAAAAGGCAGCTGAGACAACCTGTTTGGCTGAAATGGCAATTTATTAAATATAGCGCGTCCTATCATTTTCGCGAACCATCCTTTCCGGGCCTGTGAGTCCTTTTCTCCCTGTCAAAGCTCGGCGACGAAGCCTTAGCCTCGATCCGCCTGGCAGATATATCGTATGTCAGCATTTCGCATTCAAGCCTGCCGTTGTAAAGCCGTCTCCTGCGGTCGGCGCGATATCCCATCGCAAGCTCGAATCCCGGGTCGGCCGTCATAACCGACATGCCCCATCCCTTCGAACGCATGAGCATATCTCCCACCGCGCCCGCTACGCCGCGCGCGCTTTTCAAATCCCCGAGCCTTTCGCCATATGGGGGATTGACGAGGAATACACCCTCTCCGGATACGCGAACGTCCTTTATGTCCGCCACACTGACCTGTATAAGGCCGTCAAGACCGGCCTGGGATATATGACGTCTCGCAAGCTGTATAACCTCCGGGTCGACGTCTGACCCGCTAATTGACACAGGGCGCGTTTTGCCGGTTTCAAATCGCTTTTGCGCGTCCAGGCGAATCGCGCGCATTTCATCTATCGGCGCTTTGGGCCAAAGTTCCATATCAAATTCGCGCGTTAACCCCGGCGCGCGGTCGAGCGCGATATAGGCGGCCTCTATGAGTATCGTCCCCGAGCCGCAGCACGGATCGTAAAGCGCGAGCTTGTTTCTCCACGGTGACCACAGCGCCATCGCGGCGGCCATGGTTTCCCTCATCGGAGCCAAGGCGTTGAACGTCCTGTATCCCCGGCGGTTGAGCGCCGTTCCAGAGGTATTAAGCGATATTGTTACAGTGTCTTCATGAATGGACACGTCAACCTCGTGCTTTTGACCGGTTTGCGCAAGCCAATCAATATCGTAAGCCGCCTTCATTCTCTCGACTATGGCCTTTTTAACTATTGACTGGCAGTCCGAGGGACTCATAAGCCTGGAGCGGGCGCAATGTGCCTTTACCGGAACGTCGGCGTCGGCGGGAAGAATGCTCTCCCACTCTATGCGGCGCACTCCCTGAAAAAGATCCTCGAAGGAGAGCGCCTGAAAGCGCGACATTACAAGAAGAATTCTATCCGCCGTGCGCAGCCACATATTGGCCCTGAAGCCCATCGCCATATCCCCGCTGAACGATACTCCTCCGCTGGGCAGGGGCTTTGCGTCTTCCGCTCCAAGGCGCTGCAAATCGCGCTTGACCAATCCTTCAAAGCCAAACGCGGCGCTCGCAAGAAATTCCATGCCGCACCTCCAATATAAACAATTCGCAATCAAACGATTATAACACGTATATTATTGACCGGTCGAGCATGGTAATGATAACTTTTACAGAATTCTTATTATTTTAACATTCAAATCCAATAACGCCCATTATTCCGGCG
>JAUNBY010000266.1 GCA_030526935.1 Clostridia bacterium | reverse complement strand
ACCCCGCCCAGAACGACGCCCGTTATGACGTCCATCTCATAGCCGGTTCCGGCGTTGGGCTGGCCGGAGTTGACGCGCGCTAACAGAACCACGCCCGCCAGCGACGAGGTAAAGCCCGCCGTCCCGTAGACGATGTACTTGATGTTCCTGACGTTGACGCCCGAGAGACGCGCCGCTTCTTCATTGCCGCCCACGCCGTATATATGACGGCCGAGGCGGGTTTTGCCAAGCAGTATGATGCCCACGAGAAACACGAAGAACATGATTATGACGGGTATTGGAATGACGCCCAGATAACCCTGTCCTATGACCGTGAACGACCGGTTAAAGCCGAAGACCGGAAGTCCGCCGGTGATAATATAGGCGATGCCGCGAACTGAGGTCATCATGCCCAGCGTGGCTATGAAGGGCGGAACTTTGAGCGTGGATATGAAAAAGGCGTTTGCCAGTCCCAGCGCCGTTCCGAAGATGACCATTATAAGACAGGCGAAAACGGGATGCATTGGCGTTTCGCTCGTCATAAGCAGCGCCGCGCCTACGCAGCTCGCGCCGACTACGGAGCCGCAGGACAGGTCTATACCGCCCGTGAGCATTACGAAGGTCATGCCCACGGATATTATGCCGACTATCGAGACCTGCCTGAGAATGTTGAAGATGTTGTTCGGCTTTAGAAAGTTCTCCGACAGCGTCGCAAACAAAGCGATGAGCAGAATCAGGACAAAAATGATCCCATAGTTTCCGAGTATGGACTTTATCTTTTTATTGTTTATGCCCGCCATATATTAACCTCCTATAAGCCCGGACGCGTATTCAAGTATCAGTTTTTGCGAGAATTCCGATTTTTGCAGCGATCCGACTATCGCGCCGTGCCGCATGACAAGTATCCTGTCGCTCATTCCTATAAGCTCTGACATTTCCGAAGACACCATTATTATACTCTTTCCCTCATTATCGACGAGGTCGCGCATGAGATTGTATATCTCCTGCTTGGCACCGACGTCTATGCCGCGCGTCGGTTCGTCGAATATAATAATGTCGCAATTGGTCGCCAGAGCCTTAGCCAGTACGACTTTCTGCTGATTGCCGCCGGAGAGGTTTTTGAGGAGCTGATTGATGCTGGGCGTCTTGATTCGCAACTTATCAATATACTCGTTTGCTATCGCGATGTCCTTTTTGGCGTTGACGAACGGGCCGCGCATAGCCTGTTTCAGCGATGAAAAAGTCACGTTTTCGCGAATTGTCAGCCCCAAAAGCGCACCCTGGTTCTTGCGATCCTCTGGTATGAGTCCAATGCCGTTAGCCAGAGCCTGCGAGGGGGCCTTTATATCGACGAGCTTGCCATTTATATATACAGACCCGGATTTCACGCGGTCCGCGCCGAAAATGGCCTGCATGACCTCCGTGCGCCCCGCGCCCACAAGTCCTCCAAAGCCAAGTATCTCGCCCTTATGCAGCTCGAAGGAAACATTGCGCACCTTGTCCGAACACAGCGAATCGACCTTGAGCGTGACGGGACCTATTGCCGGGGAGTGAACGGGATAGTCCTCTCCGAGCTGGCGACCGACCATGTGGGCAATCAGTTCGTGTACGTCCATGTTCTTCGTCTCGTCGGTCATGACATACTTTCCGTCGCGCATGACCGACACCCTGTCGCATATGCGGAATATCTCCTCCATGCGGTGGCTTATGTAGATAATGGTGACGTTGCGTGTGCGCAGCTTCTCGATTATCCTGAAAAGCATCTCGGTTTCGTTGTTGGTCAGGGGAGCCGTAGGCTCGTCCATTATCAGTATCTTTGAATTGGACGCGACGGCCTTGACGATTTCGACGATTTGCTGATACGCGATTCCCAGATCGCATACATAGCTCGCGGGATTGAGGTCGATTCCCATGTCGTCGAGAATTTTTGCCACCTGCGCGTTCATGGCTTTTTTATTGACGAAGCCGTTTTTCGCTATCTCTTTGCCGAGGAATATGTTTTCGGCCACCGTCAGGTGCGGAATAAGCGTAAATTCCTGGTATATGGCGGCGATTCCTTTGCTTATTGCCTCTATGGGGGTGAGCTTGTCGTAGCTTTCGCCTTCGAGAATGATCTTTCCGGACGTGGCTTCTATGGCGCCGGTTATGACCTTTATAAGCGTGGATTTGCCCGCTCCGTTTTCTCCGGCCAAAGCGTGAACTTCGCCTCGACGAAAGCTTATCGAAACATCATCGAGCGCTTTGACCCCGGCATAGTATTTATTCAGATGTTGAACTTCCAAAATACACTCTTGCATTTCTGCCTCCGTCGAGTAAGCGTTCATTGTGAAGCCGCGGGCGTTGAGAGTGGGATATGCCTGCCGCCCAACCGCCCCGCGGCTAATGTCAAAACATGTTATTGAGCGGCGACGAACGATCCGTTGAGGACGTCCTCCTGCCAAACGGGTACGCACTTGAAGAAGGATACGGGGGCTTCTTCCGGGATGCCGTTGGCAAGGAAGTCGGCCAGCACGGTTACGCAGTCTATTCCCGTCTGGAACGGAGCCAGGTCGACGGTAGCGCGGTAGATCGAGTTCTCCTCAGCCATTTTTGATATGGCTTCGGGGGTGGCGTCGCCGCCGCCGATGTAAAATTCCGCCATGGCCTGCTCGTCGAGGCCCATGCCGAGTATGGCTTCATAGGCGCCAAGAGGGCCGGAGTCATTGTTGCCGGTTATGACGCGCACGTCGGGATACTGCTGCATGATGTTCTCGGTGATCTCCATGCCCTTGGTGGGATTGTCGCCGGCCTGACGGGCGACTATCTCCGCTTCGGGGCACATGGACTCTATGGTTTCCTGTATGCCGTTGCCGCGGGCGACGACCGCCTCTACGTTATCCTGGGAGATGATGAGAACCTGCGCCTTGCCATCGAGCTTCTCGTTTATCCACGTAGCGGCGTTTGTGCCGATCACGACGCCGTAGGAATACTCGTCGAGGGTGAGTATGGCGTTGGCGTTATCGATTATCTGCGCAAACGATATAACTATGACTCCGGCTTCCTTGAGCCGGTTGGTAGGCTCGATGAGGGCGTTAGAGTCGATGGGGCAGGCTATGACGCAGTCGCAGCCCTGGTTTGCGAAGTTCTCAAAGTCGGAGACCTGCTTGGCGACGTCGTAATTGGCGTCTACCACGATCAATTCGTATCCGAGTTCGTCGCACTTGGACTGAACGCCGTTCATGACGGAGACGAAATAGGGGTTGGCGAGTTGGGGGATGGACATGCCTACGAGGATCTTGTCCTCGGCGCCCGCCGTGGTGACGACCATAGTCGCGAGCATGAGTACGCAAAGGGTAAGGGTTACGAGCTTTTTCATGGGATTTCCTCCTTTATATTTTATGCCGGGTGTAAACTTCAAAGATCACGCCCAACATAATTATCATTGGTTGCTTCAGGCGCTAGCCTTTTACCTGTTTGGCTGGTACTCTGTCTATTATCGCTGACCGCACTACACCGTAGTTTTTCTCACGACCAGCTCTGGTTTCATCAAATACGTCTGTCCGTGTTCGACCGACGACTGGTTTTTGCCCGCCTCGATCTTCATTTCCAAAATATCCATAGTCTTCGAACATATTTCCCGAAGCGGTTGCCTTACCGTAGTGAGGGGCGTCGACAACAGTTCGCAGAACATTATATCGTCAAATCCCGCCACCGATACGTCGCGGGGGATGTTCACGCCGCGCTCGACCATTCGCTTTATGATGCCCATCGTCATAATATCGTTTATGCACATGACGCCTTCGGGCATATCGGATATTATATTGTCGGTCGCCGCGTAAGCGTCGTCGAAACGCGGCATGTTCAATATCATCACGCGCCTTGGATCGACCGTGATACCAGCTTCATCCATCGCCTTTTTAAATCCCTCGTAGCGCAGTCGCGCGAACTGTATGTCGATATCCGTCGATACGAAGCAGAAATCTTTTAATCCCTTGTCAAGGAGATATCGCGCCATCATATACTGTCCAAGGGCTAGATCGCACATCACGAGAGGCTCGTCGCAATCGTCGTAGCGCTCGGTGCAAAAAACTATCGGAATGTCCGACGCCCTGAGCATGTCGATGTGTTGCACGTCGGGATGGCTTATGAGCATCGGAACCATTATCACTCCGCGAACGCGTTTGGATAAAAACAGCCTTATATATTCGGCTTCCCGCTGGCTTCTATTGCCCGATATTCCAAGGATCACGCTGTACCCTTTTTCATCGGCGATCTGCGTCATTATGTCGACTATCGCGCTGTAAAAGGGGTTTTGTATCTCGGGGATCATAAGTCCTATACAGTCGCTGTCGCGCATGACTAAAGACCTGGCCGAATAGTCGGGCACGTAATTAAGCTCGCTCGCTACGTTTCTTACCAGTTCCTTGGTGCGCGCGCTTATTCCGTCGCGATCGTTCAAAGCCATGGAAGCCGTTGCGACTGAGACCCCTGCGGCATGCGCAACATCTCGTATAGTTGTTCTCATAGTTTGAACTCCTTCT
>JAUNBY010000265.1 GCA_030526935.1 Clostridia bacterium | reverse complement strand
GTTATTTTGCAATACCTTCGTCTTCATGAAGCCCGAAACGCCGTCATATATGACCTGCGACCAGGTATTGCCGGTCGATACGACTTCCACGACGTCGCCCTTTTTGACCCTCGCGACGACCTTGGAGGAAGTTTTTTTATTTTTAAAGACCTTCGCGGCTTTTGAGGCGTATTTTACGGTCGTGCTTTCCCGCGTCACGACGGCGATATCGCCCGCTATCTGCACTGACTGCGCCATGGAGCCGATTGGCAGCGCCAGCATGAGCGAGCATAGTATAAGGGCTATGCACCGATATATTTTCACCGCGCGATCCCCCCTGACAAATTAATGTTTTCCATAGATTTCCTCGATTTCCTCCTGCGTAAGCTCGACCACCGTTCCGTCCTCGAGGGTCTTTACGAGCGTTATCTCGCTGGGGTTCTCGTTTACGGTGTTTTCGAGAACCTTGCCGTCGAGGAGCTTTATCACCCTGTCGGCGTACTGCGCCATTTCGGGGTCGTGCGTGACCATTATAAGCGTGGTTTTGCGTTCTTTGCAGATTTGCCTTACGAGTCTCAACACTTCTCTCGAGGTCTTGAGATCGAGGTTTCCCGTCGGTTCGTCGGCGAAGAGTATCTTAGGCTTCGTGACGAGCGCGCGGGCGATGCCTACGCGCTGCTGCTGGCCTCCGGACATCTGCGTTGGCTTATGGAACATGTGAGAGGCGAGGCCTACGTTTGCCAGCATGTTTTTTGCCATGCGCTGCCTCTTTAAGCGGTTGACGCCCTTGTACATGAGCGGCATGGCGACGTTGTCCAGCGCCGTGTGCATGGCGAAGAGGTTGAACGACTGAAAAACGAAGCCTATGTTGTCCAGGCGAAACTGGACAAGCTGCCCCTCGTTCATCCTCTCAATCTGCTTTCCGGCTATGCGTATGCGCCCCTTTGTGGGCTTTTCAAGGCCCGCGATCATATTGAGCATCGTCGATTTTCCGGAGCCCGACCTTCCGATTATGCAGGTAAACTCCCCCGGATATATGTTCACCGTCACCCCGTCCAGAGCCTTGAGCCTGGTCGAACCGATGGTGTAAATCTTCACCACGTCGCTCAGCGCAATGATCGGCTCGCCCTTATCCGCGTCCAACAGCCAGACCTCCCGCAAAAATCATTATCATTGTGTTTTGACGATCGAGGGGGATAATTGGTTGCATTGGAATTGCCCGGGGGGGGATGAGCCGTGGCGTGAATCGAAACCGCCGCGCGAAGCGCTTGCGGATGACATTTCCCCTCTGGGGGACGAAAACCGCGCGTAGCGCCAGGTGTTCGCGAAGCGAACGGACGAGGTTCGCATAACACCGGGCGCTACGCGCGGCGAGGGCTTTGCGGATACGTCCGCGCGCCTAGAAAAGCCCCGTCACAACGCCGTTTGCGTCTATATCGATGTTTTCGGCGGCGGGTATGGGGGACAGGCCGGGCATTGTGGACATGGTGCCGGTCATGGCGACTATGAAGCCCGCCCCGGCGCTTACGCGCAGGCTCGCGACGGAGATTTCGAAGCCCTCCGGCGCGCCTCTGACGGCGGCGTCGTTTGTGAAGCTGTATTGAGTTTTGGCCACGCACACCGGGAGATTACCGTAGCCGAGCTTTTCGAACGAGCGAATCTGTTTTTTTGCGGAGGATGAGAAACTCACCGATCCGGCGCGATAAATCTTGCGGGCTATGGTTTCGATTTTCTGCGCTATGCCGCCTTGAAGGTCGTAGGCGAAATGGAAGTCGCCCGGCTTTTCGCACAGTTCCACGACCGCCTTTGCCAGTTCGACGCCGCCCGCGCCGCCCTCGGCGTGGACGTTTGAAACGACCGCGTTTATTCCCGCTTTCGCCATTTCTCCCAAAACCGCGTCGAATTCATCTTGCGTGTCCGTCGGGAAGCGGTTGAGCGCCACGACGCAGTCCAGCCCGAAGGCGTTTTTTATATTATCTACGTGCCTGTAGAGGTTGTCCAGTCCCCTGACGGCGGCCAAGACGTCTTCCTCCGCGAGCAGCTTTTTATCTACGCCCCCGTGATACTTGAGCGCCCTTACCGTCGCGACGACGACTATGGCGTCGGGGCGAATATTTCCGGCGCGGCACTTTATGTCGATGAACTTCTCGCAGCCCAGATCCGCGCCGAAGCCCGCCTCCGTGACCGCGTACTCGCCAAGGCTCATGGCGCAGCGCGTCGCGATGAGGCTGTTGCAGCCGTGGGCTATATTGGCGAAGGGGCCGCCGTGTATGAAGGCGGGCGAGTGTTCGAGGGTCTGAACGAGATTGGGGCGTATGGCGTCCTTGAGAAGAACCGCCATGGCTCCGGCGGCGTTTATTTCGCCCGCGGTCACGGGATCGCCGTCCTTCGTGAAGCCCACGATCAGCCGCGACAGGCGCTTTTTGAGGTCGTCTATGTCGCTTGAAAGGCATATTGTCGCCATGACCTCGCTCGCGGCGGTTATGTCGAAGCCGTCTTCGCGGGGAGTGCCGTCCACCCGTCCCCCGAGCCCCGCGACTATGTGGCGAAGCTGCCTGTCGTTGATATCGATGCAGCGCTTCCACACAACGCGCCGGGGGTCTATGCCGAGGGAATTCGACTGATGGATGTGATTGTCGATGAGCGCCGCGAGCAGGTTGTTTGCGGCGGCGATGGCGTGAAAGTCGCCGGTGAAGTGAAGATTGATGTCTTCCATGGGGACGACCTGGGCGTATCCCCCGCCCGCCGCGCCGCCCTTGACGCCGAATACGGGGCCGAGGCTTGGTTCGCGAAGGGCGGCGATCGCCTTTTTGCCGATCATGTTGAGGGCGTCGACGAGGCCAATGGTGGTCGTGGTCTTGCCCTCGCCCGCCGGGGTCGGCGTTATGGCGGTTACGAGCACGAGTTTACCGGTTTTGGTCAGATCGATGGCGCGGGGATTTATCTTCGCCTTGTAGTGGCCGTACAGTTCAACGTCCTCCCCTTCAAGGCCCAACCGCGCGGCTATTTGAGTTATGGGCTTGAGTTTGGCTTTGCGCGCTATATCTATATCCGAAAGCATTTATACTACTCCTTTATGCGAATCGCTTATTATTTCAGGCTATTATAATATGTCCCGCGATTCATGGCAAGCCATTTGAGATGGCGTCATTGTAAAACTTGACACAGCCGGGGCTTTGAGATATAATTGTAGAAAAAAGGAGATGCCTTTATGCTCAGACATATAGTTCTTTTCAAGATAAAGCCCGAATACGCGGACGAAATACCGCAGCTCGTGAAAAACTTCTACGCCATGGACGGCAAAATCGAGGGCATGACCGATTTGAAGGCGGGCGGGGATATACTCAAAAGCGAGCGCTCCTACGACCTGGCCTTCGAATGCACCTTCGACACCCGCGAACATTTCGACCTGTACCAGTCGCACCCGGTTCACATGCCCGTCAGAAAGCGCATGCACGAGGTTCGCTCGGCCAGCGTAGCCTGCGACTTCGAGATATAAATTTACAGGGAGGATATTATGCTAAACAAGATACCTAAAATATTGCCGCCGGAACTGGTCAAGATCATGATGCAGATGGGACACGGGGACGAGATGGTAATAGGCGACGGCAACTATCCCTGCGATTCCATGGGAACGCGCGTGGTAAGGCTGGACGGCCACGGCGTGGCCGAAATACTCGACGCGATTCTCGAACTCATGCCCCTCGACGCCTACGTGGAAAAGCCCACCGCGCTTATGTCCGTCGTCCCCGGCGACAGCTACGGCGAGCCGGATATCTGGGAAACCTACCGTCAGATACTCCACAAGCACGGCCACGACATACCCTCCGAGATGGTGGAGCGCTTCGCCTTCTACGAGAGGGCAAAAAAGGCGTTCGTGTGCGTCGCGACGTCGGAACCCAGGCAGTACGCCAATATTATTCTCAAAAAGGGAATAGTGAAGTAGCGCAATAATTTGCGGATTTTTTCGAAAGCCCTCGGGCGTCGTCGTCGCGAAACTTGATAGCTGAGCGGCTCCGATTGTTCGGAAGGGCTTTTGTTTTATGCAATCGCTCAGCAGAACGGAAAAAACCGCAGGGGAGCGCAAGCCTTGCTTATGTCGCGCGGGTTGCGCGTATTCGCGGGTCGCGCGACAACGAACCCGTAGGGGCGCGCTTTGCGCGCCCGCCGGCCTGTAATTTGCGGGTTTGCGGCCGAGCGTTGGTTTGGCCGTTCCCCATGCGTCGCCCGCTGTCGGCCGCAAGCCGTGCTGATGGCATACGGGCGGGCGCGCATTGCGCGCCCGCCAGCCTGTAATTTGCGGGTTTGCGGCCGAGTGTTGGTTTGGCCGTTCCCCATGCGCCGCCCGCTGTCGGCCGCAAGCCGCGCGGTAGGCATACGGGCGGGAGCGCAATGCGCTCCCCTACGCAAACTTTGCTTATGTTGCGCGGGTTGCGCGTATTCGCGGGTAACGCGACAACGAACCCGTAGGGGCGCGCATTGCGCGCCCGCCCGCCTGTAATTTGCGGGTTTGCGGCCGAGCGTTAGTTTGGCCGTTCCCCATGCGCCGCCCGCTGTCG
>JAUNBY010000264.1 GCA_030526935.1 Clostridia bacterium | reverse complement strand
CAAACGCTCAGTCCGCGGCAAGCTCCTCGTCCGTCGGCATATCGTCGTAGATGCCGGGGTCATCCGCCAATTCCACGTCGTCGCCGCTTTTCGAGGACGCGTAGACATTTATCACGCAGACGTCCTTGCGACCGTTTACCGCCCGAACGGTTATCTTGCATTGTCCCGTGGATATTCCCGTTACGACGCCCTTCTGGTTGACGGTTGCGATGTTGGCGTTACTCGTCTTCCATGTCACGCTTGTTACATCGCCATTTATCCTCAACAGATCCCCGAGGTCGAGTTTTCTGCCCTCGTATACCTTCTTAAGCGCCGGGAGCCAGACGATAGTCGGAAGTTTTGAAACTTGCACTGTGCATCTCGCCCTTATGCCGTTGGATGTAGTCGCGATTATATTGGCCGTTCCCTTTTTAACCGCCGTGACCTTGCCCTTCGCGCCGACGATGACGACATCGGTGTCGCTGCTTCTCCAGGTGACGCTTTGATCGGCTCCGGCGGGCTTTATGGTGGCTTTCAGCGTCGCGGTTCCTTTCATCTTCTTTGTCGTTCCGCCGGTATACAGTTCGAGCCTCGTCCTGTTAAGGGTTATTCTCGCGGGTTCTACTTCTACGGTTATGGTTATCGAATCGCTCGCGCCGCTCGAATCATCCGCGGTCGCGGTGATTATCGACCTGCCCTTTTTGCGCCCCGTCAAGAGTCCGTCTTCGTCAACCGCGATTATCCCGGGGCGCGAGCTCGACCATGTGACGCCTACGCCGGCGGGCGTGACGTCCGCGAGAAGCTGCAATGTTTCGCCCTTTATAACCGAGGTCGCCCCGGCCGACGCGCGCACCGTCACGACGGTTATTACCGGCGTCGGGTCAACCACGCGCACTTTTATAACGGCGCTCGTATTCTCGCCCGTCGCCTCTATGGTTGCGGTCGCCGTTATCTCACACTCGCCCGCTGACAGAGCGTTTATCGTCCCTGCGTATACGATTGCGACATCAGGAGCCGAGCTCTCCCATGTTACCGCGGCTTCGGCCCACGTGCCTCCCTTTTCTACGGTTGCCGTGAGCACCGAACCCGTTTCGATTTGATATGCTCCGTTTACGATTTCCCCGTTTAGTACGCTTATGCTAAACGTATTAAGCGTATCGTCCTCAGCCTCCGCGGGCAACGCAAGCAACACCATAAGCGCCGCGAGCGCCAATGCAAACGCCGTATTCCTCATTGTTCTCTCCTCCTCATGATCGTCCGTAGTGCAAGTACAACATTATTCCGAAACTGCGCAACATTATGATAAACATTTTTAATAAATACATTCGCCAAATTCTTCAATTGTCGGCTGTAATATGTGACAACCTGTTCGGACGATTTGTTGCATTAAATTCTAAATAAAAGCTAATTTAACAATGTTCATCGCAAGATTATGCTGCGGATTTATTCTGATTCCGAAGGCATGGCTCCGCCGCAATTAACGCCATTCGTCGTGTATAGGAGGCGATGGTTTTTGTCGCCATCAACGCACTTGACACGCAAAGTCGGCGATGATACAATCAAAATTAAATAGAAAGCATTGTGAGGCGAACCGCAGGTCTTTATTGGAACCATATACGAAAGGTCGATAGAGGCCTGAAAGGCGGCGGTCGCGCGCCTGTTGGCGAGAACGGAGGATATTTATGAAAGACAGATGGCTTGGCCTCGACATAGGCGGGACGAAATGCGCGGTGATACTCGCGAAACTCGACATGGGTATAGTTATGTTAGACAGGATAGCTTTCCCGACCGAAGCGGAAAAGGGCTTTGAGCGGGCTTACTCGCGTATGACGGGCGCAATAGCGGATTTATTCGAACGAAACGCGATTGACGAATCGAGGCTTCGCGGCATCGGCATAAGCTGCGGAGGCCCTCTCGACTCGGAAAGGGGCGTCATAATATGCCCTCCTAATCTTCCGGGATGGGAAAACATCCCAATCGTAAGCATGTTCGAGGAGCGGTTCGGCGTACCCGTATTCTTACAAAACGACGCCAACGCCTGCGCGCTTGTGGAGTGGAGGATGGGCGCGGGGCGCGGGCTTTCCAACATGATATTCCTGACGATGGGAACCGGAATGGGCGCCGGAATCATCGCCGACGGAAGGCTTATTCGCGGTTTTTCAGACATGTGCGGAGAGGTCGGACATATGCGCCTGTGCGAAACGGGGCCGGTCGGCTACGGCAAGAGCGGCTCCTTCGAAGGCTTCGCAAGCGGAGGAGGGATAGACCGCCAGGCGATTGAAATGACAAAGCGTCTCATTGATTCCGGCGATCCGCCCGCGTGGATAATGAACGGGCATTCGCTAAACGACGTAAACGCCGGACTGCTGGCCGCATACGCAAGATCGGGAGACTCATCGGCGCTTAAGCTCTTTGGCGACGCGGGACGTATGCTCGGGCGGGGAATAGCGCTTCTCGTAGACGTCCTCAATCCGGAACTGATCGTAATAGGCAGCGTATTCGCCAGATGCGAGGATTTGCTCAGGCCGGCCATGCAAAGTGAACTCGAAAAAGAGGCGCTTGAGTATTCCCTGAAAGGGCTGCGCGTCGTACCGGCGCAGACGGGCGACAATATTGGCGATCTCGCGAGCGTGGCGGTCGCCGTCGAGGGTACGGGAACAGATCCGCAAAGCGAAAGCGAAGACCGCGCGAAAGCCGTTATGTATCATTACGAGCGCCTGTTTGACAGATACGGGCAACTGACTTGCTGCAAACGGCAGATATACGAGGCGTATGAGGCGATTGAAAGGTGCTATGCGAACGGCAACAAGCTTCTGCTCGCCGGCAACGGCGGAAGCTGCGCCGATTGCGAACATATCGTGGGCGAACTGATGAAAGGATTCTATTTGAAGCGCCCCGTCGAAGATAAAAAGAGGGACGCCATACGCGAGGCGACGCGGGATATACTTCCCGGCGCGGCGGACATTCTTCAGCAGGGACTTCCCGCCATCGCGCTTACCGGACACGCCGCTGTTTCGACCGCCGTTCAAAACGACGTCGATCCTCAACTGGCCATGGCGCAACAGGTTCTGGGATATGGCCGTCCGGGCGACGCGTTTATCGGCATAAGCACGAGCGGAAACGCGAAAAACGTACTTCTCGCGGCGAGCGTAGCCAAAGCCCTCGGATTAAAGACCATAGCCCTCACGGGCGAGAACGGGGGCGAACTGAAACGCGCGTGCGACATCACAATCGCCGCGCCCGCAACGTCTCCCGCCGACGTTCAGGAGATGCACCTGCCCATATACCATACGCTGTGCGCCATGATAGAAGCGAGGTTTTTTAAATCGTAAGCTAAGGATCATGGCGGCTTTAAACCGCGCCGCCAGGCATATGAAGGAGTGGTTGCACTTGACGCGAATATTGAACATCACAATACTTTCAGTGTTTTTGCTCGCGGCGCTTATACAGACCGCCCAGTCGGAAGCGCCTGCGTTTGAAATACACTTTATCGACGTAGGCCACGGCGACGCGGCGGTCGTCGTCTGCGAGGGGGAATACATGCTCATAGACGGCGGGGATGAAAACTGCGGCAAGACGGTGTGCGATTATTTGAATAAAATGAATATCTCCCGCCTCGATTATCTGGTATATACGCATCCGCACAAGGATAACGTTGGCGGATTGACCGAAGTCGTCGAGAGATTCCCCATAGGCGACGTA
This sequence comes from Clostridia bacterium, assembly GCA_030526935.1. Classification (GTDB taxonomy): domain Bacteria; phylum Bacillota; class Clostridia; order Christensenellales; family Aristaeellaceae; genus JAUNBY01. The sequence goes on along the minus strand of JAUNBY010000264.1, from coordinate 870 downwards.
TTCGGTTCGGTAACCGCGTATGATACGATAATCTTTTCATCTTTCATGCGCGCCCTGTCCCAATCGGGAGAAGAGATAATCATCCCGGAAGCGGGATATGAATTCGATATAGGCTCAGCCCGCGCGACGGTGCTCGGTCCCGTAAAACAGTCGAGCGACATGAACAATATGTCTCTCGTCATGCGCGTCGTCTATGATGAAACCTCGTTTTTGCTCTGCGCCGACGCCATGTCCGGCGAGGAAAATGATATATTACAGACGGCCGGTGAATTGTCCAGCGACGTTATAAAAATTTCCTGTCAGGGCTCCGACGAAGCGACGAGCGAATTGTTTTTGGCGCAAGTCATGCCGCGATACGCCGTCATATCAACGGCAACGCGCGGCGACAATGTGTACGGACATCCCAACGACGCCATGCTCACGCGGTTGAACCAGGCGGGCATTGAGGTTTATCGGACGGATTTGAACGGAACCGTAATATGCTCAAGCGACGGAAAAGAGATAACCATAACCGCCCAGAAAGACGAAATTCAAGCCCATAACGGCGCTGACACAGAGGAGATGTACATTATCAATACAAACTCGGATAAATTCCACAGGCCGGATTGTCGCAATGTCGCGTCGATAGCGGAAGAAAACCGGCTTGAGATTACCGCATCCCCCAGGGAACTCATACGGGAGGGCTACTCGCCCTGCGGAAACTGCGCGATGTGATTACAGGCGCCCATGCCGCGTCGACGCGCGGTTTGAGGCCAGCCGGGGTTCGTTTTTGTGTAACCCGCGAATACGCGCAACCCGCGAAACACAAGCAAGGCTTGCGTAGGGGCGTCGCATTGCGCGCCCGCCCGTATGCCTACCGCGCGGCTTGCG
>JAUNBY010000263.1:665-4569 GCA_030526935.1 Clostridia bacterium | reverse complement strand
TTCGGAACGCTTTCCGACAGAACCGCCATCACTTATATCGCCACATTCATACTCGCCGCAGCGCTTGGTAAAACCGAGTTCCTAAGCATACTCGGCAAAGCTATTGTGGCGAAAGCCAAGTCTGAATTGCACCTTATGATAAGCTTTGCGGCTGTCACCGCGGTATTGTCATTCTTCATGGCCGGTCCCGCGCTTTGCGTAATCCTTGGGCCGGCTATACTCTCAATGTGCCGGGAAGCAAAAGTCTCCCCTAAACGTTTTTGGAAACCCATGAACGATATATATTGCGTATGGGGCGCTCTCATACCGGTTGGCGGCGCGGTAGCTATCTACATGAGTACGAACACATTGATTGAGTCATACGGCGGAAACCCGACGATGACGCTTTGGACAATCCCGCTGGCTCAGCTCCCCATAGCGATTGCCGCTACAATATACATTATATTCAGCTTTAAGTTTATGCCCACGGATTGGGATGGTATCGACGAGGGCAAGATTATCTCCCAGGCTGATAAAATGATTCAGAAAGACTTGAGCAATCGAGTCGAGCATAAGTGGCAACAAACCGTTATCTACATCGCTTACGTAGGCACAATGCTTGGTATAGTCACAAGCGCGTGGACTGGTTTCGCCGTCCCGCTCGTATCCGCTATCGGCGCCCTTCTCGTCGTAGCAACCGGCGCCATGTCTGACAAAGAGGCCATAAACGCCGTTAACTGGCCGATTATCTGCCTATATGGCGGCGGCGTCGCTGTCGCTAACGGTCTGAAAACTACCGGGGGAATCGATTTGCTGGGCAACGCGTTGCAGGGTTTCTTAGGAGGTTTCTCAAGTCCCTGGTTAATCGGAGCGATAGTTTTCGCGCTGGCTTTGTTCACAACTCAGTTTGTCAACAACAACATCGCGAAGAGTCTGTTCGGAGCGATTACCGTTCCCCTTGCCGTCGCTATGGGATGGGACGCTCGCGCATTATATGTTATGGGATTCCTGGGCGCTAACATGGCCGTCACGTTCCCAATGGGTTCCAATACAGCCAGTACCGTATATGGATTGGGCGCGTACAAAACATCGGATTTCATAAAGCAAGGATGGCCCACGCTGTTGATCATCCTGATCGTCGGCGCGGCAGTTATACCGATGATCTACCCAATATTCTAGTCATTGTATTACATACAGCGGCATGGCGTTATTTAATAACCTGCCGCTGTATGTCTCGTAAAGTAGTTGGCACCGGAGCATATAAATTGTACGCGAGGAAGTAAGAGATGAGTTTTGATATTTGGATTGTCGCCGTATGCTTTGTCATGTACATCAGCGCCTTCTTCTTTGGCGTGCGTTTCCTTGGGTTGACGTCAATGCTGGTGATGTTTATACTCTGGGTATCCAATGTTCTTGATTTTTCCGCGGCGTTTGGCAGTTTAGCGGATGATACGGCATTGACATATATAGGTATATTCATAATAAGCACGGCGCTTACAAAGACCGACTTTTTCGATAGACTGGGCGGTATCGTTATCAAGCGCGCGAAGACGGAATTTCAGTTTGTTATAGGCTTATGCGCACTTACGGCGCTGCTTTCGTTCTTTATGGAAGGCCCGCTGATAGTCGTAAGCGCGGGTCCCGCCGTTATAGATATGTGCGTACGCATGAACATCTCTCCTAAGCGCGTTATGAAACCCATGAATGACATCTATTGTCTTTACGGAAGCCTTCTTCCTCTTGGCGGCGCGGCGACGATATATATGGTGGCTAACAGGCTTATAGAGAGCTATGGCGGCACACCGGTGCTGACTCTTTGGACAATACCCCTGGCGAATCTGCCAATCGCGATTATAGCTACCGGCTTCATATTATTCAGCTATAAAAGAATGCCCGCGGATTGGGATGGCGTGCAGACGGAAGACATTGAGGCGTACTCCGCCAAAAACAAACTGACATCCATCTCTAAACGCGTCCAAAAGCCTTATCAACAAACTGTCATCTATTCCGTATACATATTCGTCATGGCAGGAATTTTTTCGAGCAAATGGACAAATCTTGAAATACCGATTTTTACGACCATAGGCGCCGCCATCATCGTTTTAAGCGGCGCGATGACAGAAAAAGAAGCCGCTGGCGCAATCCGCACGCCAATGATAGCCTTATACGCCGCGAGTATAGCTCTGGCTAACGGCCTTAAAGCGTCGGGCGGACTTGAGATAATAGGCGCGTTTTTAAATAAGACGCTCGCGGGCGCAACCAATCCATATATAATAGGCGGCGCCGTTTTCTTATCCGCCATGGTAATGACTCAATTCGTATCCAACAGCATTACCAAACAACTGGTACGGGCGGTAATTATTCCTATGTCGCTGATGCTTGGCTGGAATGTTAAAGGTTTGTTTGTATTGGGATTTCTAGGCAGCAACTTCGCGATTCTAACGCCTATGGGTTCTGAAACCAGTACAATGATTACAGCCCTGGTCGGGTATAAAATCAAGGATTATCTAAAGCAAGGTCTTTTTATCTTTATCATTGTTCTGGTATCGGGTTCGCTGATTGTTCCATTGATTTATCCGGTATTCTGACATTTGAAGGAGGCCGCTCTTATGGCTTTTTATCGTTGTACCTTTCATTCGATTGTACTAGGTCGTCCTATGAACTTTACCATGTTGCTTCCCGACCCTATAGAGTATAAAATGTGCCCTGACGGCAAGGCGCGTCCCTCTAAATACCTTGAACAAAAGCCAAAGTTCAAAACGGTTTACTGGCTTCACGGCAAGGGAGAAAACGAATGGGATACTCTTCTGAGAAGCGCAAACATAATCGACTTTGCCGAAAAGAAACAAATTGCCGTCGTCTTCCCGTCTTCGGAGGGCTGTCAATTCGTGAACGGCGTTACATGGGATATAGCCGATCATATCGGAAAGGAACTGGTTCCTGTTACGCGAAAGCTGTTCCCTCTGTCCGACAGACGCGAGGACACCTATGTTGCGGGCATCTCCATGGGCGGCTACGGCGCGCTTCACACGCTTTTCCAGTTCCCGGAGCTGTTCTGTGAAGGAGCGTCGCTATCAGGCATTGTGGACGCCGCCTCTCGCGTTCGCGAGCAGCGCGTTCCCGGACACCACAATTATCTTTGCCTTCGCAACAGTTTTGGAGAAACCGACGCGGTAGAAGGCGGCAATGACGATCTGTGGTGCATGGTAAAGCGACTTAAGGATGAGGGAAGGCTACCGCATTTTTGGTTAAGCACAGGTACGGAGGATCCGCTGTATCATGAATGTCAGCGTTTTCGTAATTTTCTTTTGGATAATGGTATTGACTTTACATACTCCGAATGCCCTGGCGTACATAACTGGGACTTATTCAAAGGTCATGTGGACGACGTGATGAACCTTTGGTTTAAGTGACTGGACTTTTGTCTGATAAGGAGTGAAAAAAATGGCTTTCCTGCAAGCATCAATACGTTCCCTCGTTTTAGGACGTAATGTCAACATAACGGCAATTCTTCCCGAACCATATACCTGCGTCAATTCGCGTCCAAGCGGCATCGTTTCGCAAGAGCCAAAATACAAGACACTATACTATATTCCCGGAAAAGGCGGAAACGAATTGGATGCGATATTAGAGTCGCGAATCTACGAATACGCGCGCAAAAAGGGGATAGCCGTAATTATGCCCAGCCTTGATGGAATCGCGGCCGTTAACGGGCCAAGATGGAATATGGCTGATTTTATTGCGCATGAACTGGTCACATACTCGCGGCTAATGTTCCCGCTGTCCGACAGGCGTGAGGACACGTATATTTTCGGCGTCTCTTTGGGCGGATACAGCGCTTTATATCTTTTATTTACATATCCTGAAATCTTTGTGGAAGGTGCATCGTTATCCGGCACGGTTGACATGGTTTCTCGCGTAAGGG
>JAUNBY010000263.1:0-655 GCA_030526935.1 Clostridia bacterium | reverse complement strand
GCAACGCTTCCCTGGAAACAGGAATTATCAGGCCTTGCGCAACAGCTTCGGGGAAACCGGGGAACTGGAAAACACGCCTTTCGACCTGCGGTATTTGGTAAAGAAGCTTAAGGCTGAAGGCCGTTTGCCCCATTTCTGGATGAGTACGGGAACTGAAGATCCGCTATACGGCGAAAGCAAGCGATTCCGCGAGTTTTTAGTGGAAAGCGGCGTGGACTTCGCTTATATGGAGAGTCCCGGCGTACACAGCTGGGATGTGTTCGACGTGCATCTTAAGGCGCTTATCGATATGTGGTTCTGATAACATCCGCCGTCTCTTTCTCCGCTTTCGTTTACAGCGGAGAAAGAGTTTTCTTATATCGTTTTATCAAATCGCTGCGGAACATAACTGAAGTATTCCTTTATGTAATCGCGAAAAAGAGCCGCCTGTGAGGACAATCCTTCCCTTTTCCAAAATACTACGCCGTAACGATCATCTATTAAATCATTTAAAGGCAGGCATACTACTCTTGGATTACCTTCAAAAAACCACCTGACTTCATTGAGTACCACACCCATTGTATGTCCCAGACTTAGAAGATAATAAGCCTGCGTATAGTTATTCATAATAAACTGTACCCGCGGATGCCGCGTAAGCTGCGACAATGTATAGAAG
>JAUNBY010000262.1:2107-4580 GCA_030526935.1 Clostridia bacterium | reverse complement strand
GTACCACGTTGGCAAGGTCATCGAGGACGCGGGCTACGAGGCGTTCATCTACCGGAATACCGGCGCTCGCGGCGTGATTTCGGACATGGATGGCAACCCGGGAAACACGCTTTCGCCCGAGGAACAGATCAACAACAACGAGCACGACAAGAACAAAACCGCGCATCACCGCTCCGTGCAATTCACCCGTCCGGCCCGCGAAGGCAACGCCGAACCGGATTTGCAATTTCATTTCCGCCTGGCCGCCGTAATATGCGGGCTTGGCGAGATAGGCTGGAGCAAGATGCTGCTGACTCCCGAGTTTGGGCCCTTGCAGCGACTGGCGTTTATATTTACCGACGCGCAACTCGAATACGACGAGATGTATTCGGGCAAACCGCTGTGCCGGCGCTGCGGCGCGTGTGTGCGCGAATGTCCCGGTCACTGCGTTCCCAAAATCGGCGACGAGGCCAAAACCGTGCGAATAAATATAGCCGGCAGGCAAATCGAGTGGGCGGACATTGATATGTGGCGATGCTATGCCTTCTATACCCATGCGGGGCGCTACTACAATCCCTTTGTCCCCAAAGAGGTTTGGGACAAGAACGATAACGGCGACCTTGACCTTCTCGAGGACATCGACGATAAGGCCGATGAGGACACGGTAAGGCGCGTTTATTCGGCGCTTGAGAATTACTTTCCCTCGTGGGTAGGCTACAATATGGCGAAGTGCGGCGGCTGTATCAGGGGCTGTGTGAGTGTGCTTGAGAAAAAGGGCGGCTGTATGGAAAATCGCTTCAAACAGCCCTTGCGCACGCATAAGGCATGGAAGATGGATCGCTGAATCCCGTGTCTACAGGGGACACGGTGAAACGCACGTATGCGGCGCAGTACGAGCCTGAAAGGAATGATTACGCATGTTGACCAGAGACCTGATACGGAAAAGAGCCTTTGCGCTAGGCGCGGATTTGTGCGGTATAGGCGATATAGCGCTATTCGAGGGCAGCCCTATCCAGCGCAATCCCAAGTGTATACTTCCAAACGCGACCTGTATCATAGGCTTCGGGTTTCGCGTCCCCAAGGCGCTTTACGATCAGATGGGGCGCGGGATACAGTACTATAACTATACGTCGATGGGTGTCAAATACATCGACGAGGAATATGCGGAGATGTTTTTATTGCGTATGGCGGGACTGATCGAAAACGAAGGCTACGACGCCTGTGTTCAGCGAAACACATCCAATATACGCATCAAGGGCGACAAGACACAAAACCCCGAGCTGTTCGATACATACGAGCTTCGCTACGCCGCGCCCGTATCGCCCGACAAGCCCGTGCCCGACGTAATCATCGACTTTCCCAACGCAGCTAGGATCTGCGGATTGGGAAGCGTAAGCGTCAAGGGCAATGTTCTGACGCGGAAATTCGGCCCTTATGTGCGCTTTGCGTTCTTGATCACCGACGCGCCGCTCGAATGCGACGCGCCGTTTGAGGAGAACCTCTGCGACGGGTGTATGGAGTGCGCTAAGGTCTGTCCCGGCCACGCGATAGACGCAAACGGACTGGATAGCTGGCAGTGTAGCGTCTACTATCGCGGAGCGCATAAATCCAATCCGTATATGAGGGATGAGATTCTGCTAGACGAGCCCGACCGCGAGAGCATACTCGAGGGAGAAAAGCGCTTCGACGCCGTGTCCGCGCGAAAAATATACCGCAAACTGGACTTTCTGCCCTACAGCATAAACGGCTACGTCGGCTGCATGTGCGCGAAAGCGTGCGACAGGGCTTGCTATGAACATCTTGAAAGGAGCGGCCTGATATGTCGGATTTAAAGGGGAGGATCGCGGCGCGCGCACGGCAGTTCGGGGCGGATCTGGTCTGTTTTGGCGACGAAAGCCGCTTTAAGCAGACCCGCGTAATGGATATATTCCCCATGACAAAGACGGTTGTCTGTCTGGGATTTCGCGTATTGCGCGGGGTATACCGGGGAATCGAGGAAGGCAGCACCTATTATCAATACTGCACCAACGGCGTAGAGGTTATGGAGGAAGCGGTAATGCCGCTGGCCGCGCTTCGGGTGTGCGCACTGCTCGAAGACGAGGGTTATCTCGCCCTGCCTCAGCGCCGGCATCAGTGCGTCATGGAGGCGGAGGACGGCCACAATTTTGAAATGCACTACGAGGAGATATACCACGCGAGGCATACTGAATTGACGATGGACTTCGAGGAAGCGGCGGTTTTGTGTGGCATGGGCGAGCGCAGTATACATGGCGGCGTGCTCACAGACGAGTTTGGGCCAATGGTGAGATGGGTATTTGTGCTGACCGACGCTCAAATCGAACCTACGCCGTTGGTGATGCCCCACCTTTGCGACAATTGCCGCGAGTGCGTCAAAGCCTGTCCGGGTCACGCCATCGACGAAGACGGCGCGCACAACGAATGGCAATGCGGGGCGTATTATCGCGGCGCGAGCCGCGCCAAGAATCCCTTTATG
>JAUNBY010000262.1:0-2097 GCA_030526935.1 Clostridia bacterium | reverse complement strand
GAGAAAGCATCATGTCGGGAGAAGCGCGACTGACGCCCGAAGAAAGCAAGGCGGTTATGGCGAATTGTTATTTCTACCCGCCGATCAAGCAGGGCTACGCCGCTTCGATATGCGGCCGCGCCTGTGATATGGCTTGCTATATCCACCTCGAAAACACCGGAAAGCTTAAAAAGAAGTTCGATAAACCGTTTAGGCTTCGCCCTGAATGGAAGCTTTCAATAAAGGATTGAGCGATATGAAACCGTCCAGAATCGCAGCAATATTTATTATTGCCATTTGCATCCTGTCAGGTGCGGTCTGCGCGCAAAGCGACGCCACGGGCGAACCTCGGCACATCGTCATTGGATTCACCTCCGGCTACAATAACAATCCCTTTCAGAAGGAGTTTTTAAGCTACGCGCAGGCCGAATGCTCGACGGAAGGCATCGAGCTTGTCGCCCGTGACGGAAACAACGACATCGCGCGTCAGAGTTCCATCATACAGCAGTGGGCTCGCGGTGGCGTTGACGCCGTGATTTGCTCGCCCATAAACCCCGCGGCTATTCAGGCAAGCCTGGATTCATTGATGCAAGCCGGCATTCCCGTCATCAACATAGATTCCGAATGTGAGAGAAGCACGGTATACGTCGGCTTCGATCAGTTTGAATACGGCTATACGGCTGGAAAGATAGCGGCGGATTGGATAAACGAAAATCTCGGCGATATGGATACCGTCGCCTGCGCGGTGTTGACAAAGCCCCAATCGCTGGCGCTGATTGAGCGGGAAAACGGCATAATCAGCGCGCTATCGGAGTGTTGCGACAACACCGTGATCGTTGACATGCCGGTATACACCGATCAGCAATCCGCGTATGAGGCAACCAAAACTCTCCTCGCGCAGCACAGCGATATACGCTGCATCGTAGGCGTCGCGGATGTGAGCATACTAGGGGCGCACTACGCGGTCACGGATATGGGGCTGGACACAAGGGATATGTGTCTGGTTGGCCTCGACGCGACGCAAGAGCTTCTTGAACTGATGCGCCAGGGAACAGCCATTCGCGGAACCGCCTCCCTCAATACGCAACTTTACGCCCAAAAAGCCGTTCAGGCGGCTCTGAAGGCTATACGCGGAGAAGAGGTCGAAAGGCGCATTATCGTGGAGATTGAGCCGGTGTCAATTGACAATCTGCACGAATTTTTACATCAGTAAGACTACGAAAGAAGCCTATAACGACAAAATACGCCTATCCGATAACTATCATAAATGGCAGCCGACGCTGTAAAGGGATAGATAGCCAACCGATTGTCGGATTGAGATGCAAAATGAGTTGCGAGGAAGAAAGCATGCGCTACGTAACACTACCCGCAAGTAAAATACCCGTAATCGAAAGATCAGATGTGGTTGTGGTGGGCGGCGGCGTTGCCGGCATCGCAGCGGCTTTAGCCGCGACCAGAGCCGGAGCCAGAACCGTGCTTTTAGAGCGAGAATTTGCGTTGGGCGGGCTGGCTACGCTGGGTCTTATAACGTATTATTTGCCGTTGTGCGACGGTATGGGCAATCAGGTCAGCTTCGGCATCGCCGAAGAACTATTGCGCGCGGCCATCGCGCACGGCGCGGAAGCGGACTATCCCGCCGCATGGATGGAGAACAAATGTGTCGAGGAAAGAGCCAAAGGATCTCGATTTACAGCCCGGCACAACGGTCCAATGCTCGCCCTTAGCGCCGAGCGTATACTGTTGGACGCGGGAGTGCGCATTTTTTACGGCTGCATGGTCAGAAACGCAATTGTCGAGAACGGAAAAATCTCCTGTGTGATCTTTGAAAGCAAATCCGGCGCTTCGGCAATTGAGGCTACCGCGTTTGTAGACGCGTCCGGCGACGCGGATCTTGTTCATATGTCCGGCGAGCGTACACGGCGCTTCGCACAAGGAAATATTCTGGCAGCATGGTATTACAGCGTAGACGCCAATGGGCTTTCTCTCAATCCACTGGGGGCTTGCGACGTGCCGGAGGAATACAAAGATGGCGACGGCCCTCAACTGCTCTCCCATCGTCGCTTTTCGGGCCTTGATTGCCTTGAGTTAAGCGAGATGGTTTGTCTGTCTCACGATGTG
>JAUNBY010000261.1 GCA_030526935.1 Clostridia bacterium | reverse complement strand
GAAAAAACAGACGGAGATTGCCCGGAATATGCTGCGCGCCGGGATGTCTGTCGATACGATAGTGAATATAACGGGCTTGCCTCTTTACGAAGTGAGGGGTCTTCAGTAAGCGCTTATTGTGCTCGATATAATTATATACGCGATCGTCGTCATCGTGTATAAATATAAAATCGCGTATTGCCCATAAAACCCCCGCGCACTCGCGCGGGGGTTTTGCCGTACAATATACGGACGCGACTTTGAATCATGCGCGCTAATAAACCACAAAGAGGTGGAATAAATGGGAGAGGTATGCGCGGTAGCGGCCTTTCGTTCACGCCAGCAGGTTATGAATTTCGAGGCTGCGCTGAGGCGCGCCCAGGTAAAGGCGAGGGTGATATCGACGCCCCGCGACGTGGCCATAGGCTGCGGACTGTCCGTCGAGTTCGCGATTGAGGATCTGCCAAAAGCGAGACAGGTGCTCAACGCCACACGCCCCGTAAACCTCATCGGCATCTATCAGATCGACCGGCGGGGCGGCGCAAGGCCGCGGCTAACGGCACTATCGCGATAAAATTACGTTGGGATTGTTGGCAGGAGGTCTCCCGTCGTTTATAATATAATCGGAATACTTCGGAGGATATACTATGGACGCAGTTGAGATACTAAAGGCGCTTGAGGAGATGTACCCCGAAGCCGCGGCGGAGCTTGAGTTTTCAAATCCCTTTGAAACGCTCATAGCCACGATACTGTCGGCTCAGTGTACCGACAGGCGCGTGAATATGGTGACAAGGGAGCTGTTCAGGGCGTATCCCGACAGCCGGGCGATGGCTACGCTTACGCCCGAACAGCTCGAACCCATGATTAAAACCTGCGGGCTTTACCGCATGAAGGCTAAAAACATCATCGCGACCTGCCGGGCGCTCGTCGAGAATTATTCGGGCGAGGTGCCGAATACCCGCGAGGAGCTTATGAAATTGCCCGGCGTAGGGCAAAAGACCGCCGGCGTGGTGCTTCTCGCGGCCTTCGGGAAGGATCAGATACCGGTCGATACGCATGTTTTCCGCGTCGCCAACCGGCTGGGGCTGGTGGATGAGCCGACGCCCGAAAAGACCGAGGCGGCGCTCAAGCGCGCGCTTCCGCGCGAGAAATGGTCTCACAGCCACCATTTGCTTATATGGCACGGCAGAAGGTGTTGCCACGCCCGAAAGCCTGAATGCGAAACATGCCCTCTGAGCGTAGGATGCAAATATTTTCTGGGACAGACGGAGGTTGAATAATGGCGCTTTTTGTCGATGTGGTAGAGATAGTATGTAAGGCCGGCGACGGCGGCAACGGCTGCGTGTCGTTCCACCGCGAGAAATACGTTCAGGCGGGAGGACCCGACGGCGGCGACGGAGGGCGCGGGGGAGATATAGTCTTCATGGCGACCGAGAGAATGCACACCCTCATGGACTTCAGGTTCAGGCGCAAGTTTCAGGCTCCTTCCGGAGAGGACGGCCACGCCGCCCGCTGCAAGGGCAAGTCGGGCGAGGATACGGTCATCGAAGCGCCCGTCGGAACCGTCGTCAGGGAGGCTTCCACGGGCAAGGTGCTTCTCGATCTCGTCAACGACGGCGAAAGGCGCGTGCTCCTGCGCGGAGGCAAGGGCGGCTACGGCAACGCCCGCTTCGCCACGCCTACGAGACAGGCGCCCAATTTCGCCCGCCCCGGAGAAAAGACGACGGCCGTGACGGTAAAGCTCGAACTTAAGTCAATCGCCGACGTGGGACTGGCGGGATTCCCCAACGTGGGAAAATCGACCATATTGTCCATGGTGACGGCCGCAAAGCCCAAAATCGCCAATTATCACTTTACTACCCTCGTTCCGAATCTGGGCATCGTCAGGCAGGACGGGCAGTCCTTCGTAATGGCCGACATACCGGGGCTGGTCGAAGGCGCGGCGGACGGCGTCGGCCTCGGACACGCGTTTTTGCGGCATATCGAAAGGACGCGCATGATAGTTCACGTCGTAGACATATCGGGCAGCGAAGGCCGCGACCCTCTGGACGACTATGATAAGATAGTCGCGGAACTGGCTCGCTACGGCGACCTGGCCAAAAGACCCGTAATAGTGGCCGCCAACAAGATAGATCTGGGAGGAGAGGAGAACCTCTCGCGAATGCGCGAAAAGCTTCGTCCTTCGGGAATAGAGGTATATCCCGTGTCCGCCGCGACGGGAAAGGGCTTAAAGGAGCTTATGAGGGCGGTGTGCGACATGCTTTACGCGCTCCCCGCCTCCGAGCCGTTCCCCGAGGAGGAGATGGAAGTGACGTTTGACGAGGAGCCGTTCAAAATCGACGTCGAGGACGGCGTTTACATACTCTCCGGCAAGGCTATAACGCGGCTTTACGATTCGGTGAATTTCTCCGACGAACAGTCTCTCAACTACTTTCACAGGTCGCTGCGGCGCATGGGCGTAAACGAGGCGCTCGTCGCGCGCGGCGTCAAGCCGGGCGATACCGTCGTTATAAACGACATGGAATTCGACTTTATTGAATGAGAATCGAGGTATGTACATGAATATTACTACCAGGCAAAGGGCGCGTCTTCGCGCGATGGCCAATACATTGCAGCCCGTTTTGCATATAGGCAAGGACGGCATAAACGACAACCTCGTCAAACAGGCGTGGGACGCGGTGGAAGCGCGGGAAATCATAAAGGTGTCCGTTCAGAAAAACGCGCCCATGACCGCGCGCGAAGCCTGCGAGGAACTGTGCGAGAAAATTCACGCCGAACCCGTTCAGGTGATAGGCTCCAAATTCACCGTCTACCGCCAGTCGCGCGAACCTAAGATAATTCTGGATCGGGCATAGCGATGATAAGGTGTCAGTGCGGAAGGGCGCGCGCGGTCAGGCGCGCGGTGGCCTTGTGGCGGCAGTCGGCTCTGGACGACGGGGCGCGGGCGATGATGATAGTCCCCGCGCAGTTGACGTTGCAGGCGGAGCGCGATTATCTGGATAAGCTCGGTCTCAAAGGCTCCTTCGACATACAGGTCTACTCTCCCCAGCGCCTTTTCAACGGCATATTCGCCCGCGCGGGAGAGACGGGTCTCGCGCGCCTTGACGACAAGGGTCGCGTGATGCTCGCGCACATGGCCTCGCTGGAGTGCGAAAAGGAGCTTAAGTGGTATCAGTCGGCGGTGTCAAAGCCCAGTTTCGCCGGAAAGCTCGCGGCGCAGATAGCCTCGTTCAAGCAGGCGGAGCTTTCCCCGGACGACGTTTTATCGATGTCAACGGGCGGGGATATGGCGCTTGACAAAAAGCTCGAAGACCTCTCGAAGCTCTACGCGGCTTACGAGCGCCTTTTGGAGGGTCGGTTCATGGACGCGGAAGACGAAATTCGCGAGGCGATTGCCAGAATGGGCGACGCGGGCTTCATAGACGGGTGCCGCGCGCTTGTATACGGCTTCGACCTGCTCTCGCCCTCTATAAACAGGCTAATCGTCGGGCTTGACGGCCACGCCGCGTCAGTAGACGTATGCATAGTAAGCGAGGAAAACCCCAATGCGCGCGACTATCAGGCTTTTATCCCCGTCAACCGCACGATTGACATGCTTATATCTTACGCCCGATCGAACGGCGTCGTTTGCCATACCGAGAGCCTGACCGAGCCTCCGAGACCAAAAGAAGGGGGCATAGCCTTTCTGGAAAGGGAACTTTGCTGTCTTCCGCCAAGGCGCTGTGAAGGACGTGTGACGGACGTTCAGACGGCGGTACTCCCAAACCCGCAGGCCGAGGCGGAATTCGTCGCCTGCGTGATAAGGCGGCTTTGCAGGATGAAGGGCTGGCGCTATCGCGACTTCGCCATAGCCCTCGCCGACGACGGCGAGTATGCCCGCGACGCGCTGAGCCGCGCGTTCACCCGCGCGGGAATACCGCTTTTTCTGGCGTCGGGGCGCCCCGCCGACAGACACGGCCTGGCCCGTGCGCTTTTGTCGGCCATTCGCGCCGCGAGCCGGGGCTGGCGGGCGGCGGACATGATCGATTACCTGCGCTCCGGCTTCTCCGGCCTCGACGACAACGAATGCGACATTATCGTCAACTATGCCATATCGACCAATATGCGCGGCAAAAGGTGGCAAAATCCCATAGACGATGAAAAGCTCGAATCGATACGCCAAAGGGCGGTAAAGCCCATATCGGACATGGCCAAAGCCGTTAAGGACGCGCCCGACACGAAGGGCAGGCTCGAGGCGCTTTTTATGTTTCTGGAAAGCATACAGGCCGTTAAGACTCTTGAAAAGCAGCGTCAGGCGCTCGAACAGAGCCATATGCGCGAATGGGCGATGGAAGGCGGTCAGGTGTGGAACCGCATAATCGAGGCGCTCGATCAGATGTACGAGATAATGCCCGCCAGGGGGGTCAGGCTTTCGACTATATACGATTGCCTTTCTAGAAGTCTGGCTCAGTCAGACGTCAAGGCGCTGCCCCAGTCGGCGGACGCGGTGGAGTCGGGAGCCGTAGAGCACCTTCGCGGCAAGCCCGTCAAGGCGCTCATAATCACGGGAGCCGTCGAAACCGCCGAAGCGCGCGGCGAGGGGCTTTTAGACGAAACTGACGCGGCGCGTCTGGGAGACGGCGCAAAAAAGCTCATG
>JAUNBY010000260.1 GCA_030526935.1 Clostridia bacterium | reverse complement strand
CTTGCATTTTTTGCGCAAATCGTTTATAATAAATACAAGAGAAAAAAACGGGAGGTGACGCACTATGAAGCTTATAATTGCCATCGTTCAGGACGAGGACGCCTCCAGGCTCGTAAGCACTCTGATGAACGAGGGATACGGCGTTACGCGGCTCGCCACGACCGGAGGATTCCTCCGCGCGGGAAATACGACTTTACTTGTGGGTGTGGACGACGAAAAGTGCCAGGGAGCCTTGGACGTCATAGAAAAGACATGTAAATGCCGCAAGCAAATGGCTTCCTCACCAACTCCCGTCGCGGGTTCGATGGGCGTTTACGTGCCTTATCCCATTGAGGTGACGGTGGGCGGAGCGACGGTATTTGTGCTTGACGTCGATCAGTTTAAAAAATTCTGATGGAATCTTTCGACTCATTTCGCTTTATCGACGAAACGATCAAGAGGCTGAAAATTGGCGTGTGCGGCGATAAGCCGTGTCACGCCGTTATGCTTTGCGGGGTCGAGGGCGTCGGAAAAAGGACGCTCGCCGGCATATGTTCCCGCGCCGTCAACTGTATGTCCGACGGCGTAAAACCTTGCGATACCTGCGACAACTGCCTTCAATACCTCTCGGATTCACATCCGGATCACATAATCGTCAAGTATGAGGGAAAGGCTATCAGCGTCGCCGCGATACGTCAGTTGACCGAGAGGCTCGGATATAAGCCTTTCGAGGGCGGGCGGTATACGGTCGTGATCGAACGCGCGGATGAGATGACGGTTCAGGCGCAAAACGCTCTTTTAAAGACTTTGGAGGAACCGCCTTCTGACGCCGTGTTCTTTCTCATCGCCCAGAACGGCGGCGCGCTTTTGCCTACCATTCGCTCGCGCTGCCGCACAATCAGGATACCCGCCCTTACGGAAGACGAATGCGGCAGGGTTTTAGCCGAAAAGGGATTTGAGCGCGAGCGCGCTCGAACTCTCGCCATCGTGTCGCAGGGAAGCGTCGGAAAGGCCATGGCGCTTGACTCAGACGAGGGGTACTGGCGCCTGCGCGATAGGGCGATCGCGGCCGTAGCGGGAGTCGGGGAAGCGAAGGATATATCCCTCGCCTCTTCGATTATAAAAGACGACAGGGCGTCGGCTTCGACGGTGATAGACATAATCGAGCAAATCGCCGAGAGAATGCTGCGAACAGGGGAGAATCCGCACGGCATTTCGCTTAAACCCGAACGGCTTCTCGAAGCCGTCATACTCGCGAGGCAAATGCTAAAAAGTAATGTGTCGTGGCAAACCGCGTTTGAAAGGATGCTTTTCGCCGCGATGGAATGAGGAGATAATTAATGGCGACTGTTTTAGGCGTCCGCTTTAAAAAGGCGGGCAAGGTATATTATTTTGATCCGACGGGCGTGTGGCCCAATCCGGGCGACTGCGTAATCGTCGAAACCTCGCGCGGAATAGAGCTCGGTCAGGTTATATCGGGCGCTCGCGAAGTAGGCGACGAGCATCTCGTGGCCCCTCTTAAAAAGGTACTTCGACTGGCGACCGACGAGGATATACAAAGAGCCGAATACAACAAAAACCGCGAACCCGAAGCCATGAAACTGTGTCAGGAGAAGATAGCCGAACACAATCTCGACATGAAGCTCATAGACGTAGAGTTTACGTTTGATTCGGGAAAGGTCATATTCTATTTTACCGCAAATGGCAGGATAGATTTCAGAGATCTGGTTAAAGACCTGGCGGGTACGTTTAAAACCCGCATTGAGCTTCGGCAGATAGGCGTTCGCGACGAGGCCAAAATGCTTGGAGGGCTTGGATGCTGCGGCAGGCAATTGTGCTGCGACGCCTTTTTGGGAGACTTTCAGCCCGTGAGTATAAAGATGGCAAAGGAACAGGGACTGTCCCTCAACCCGACCAAGATTTCGGGACAATGCGGACGGCTTATGTGCTGCCTTAAATACGAACAGGACTACTATGAAAAGACGCTCAAGCGCCTTCCCAAGATAGGCCGGGAGGCCATGACCCCCGATGGCCCGGGATATATAACCGAGATAAACGTGATACGCGAGAAGGTTCGCGTCAGAATGCATAATGACGACGATACGTTCGAGATAAGGGAATACGCGCTTGACGACGTGTCCAAGATAATACGCGCCGACGGAGAGGCGCCATCCCCCAAATACGTAGAAAAGCCGCGCCGGCCAAGGCCCGCGCCCGACGCGGAGGAAAAACCCGCGCCGCGCCGCTTCGCTTCAAACAGGCCAGCGAAGCAGCAGTCCGCGGAGCATTACCTGGACAACCTGGCCTCCGATTCCGAAGCTGAAAGTCACGCTCCCGAAATCACTGAAAGAGCGGAAAAGGATGAAAAGCCGCGCGAAAAGAACGAAAAGCCGAGTCCCGCGAAAGCTCAGAAGCGCGCAAGACCGGCCAGAAGAAACGATGGAGATTGAATAAGCGCAAAGCGGCGAAACCGACCAATGGCGATTGACGCGCCGATATATCAGGCCGTGACGAAGCGGCGCGCCGATTCGAAGCCGTCTGTGATATCCGGAGAATATACGGGGCGTCCGATGGCGTTCGCGAGGCCGTAGGCGCTGAGGAATCCGCTTTTAGCCGCGGAGGAGGCGGATTCGTAGACGCTCCAGGTCGCGATTCCCATGTCTGTCCACCTGTGACGCGCGGCGAATTGCGAGTAGTGCTTTATGCAGCCGGAGGCTATCCAGCTTTGCGCATCGGGCGCGTCGATGACCATACCGACCCTCTTTATGCGCTTCATACCGGCAAGGTTGACGCCGTAAAGACAGTTGCCGAAGGACGCGAGGCTGGAAGATACGTCGATGTCGCAGATGGAAACCGCGAATACCACAGCCTGCGCCCACTCCAGAGCCTTCGCGAAAGCCGCGTCGTCGGCGACGACGTCGGGATAGCGGCGGATGTGCTTCGCAAAAGGGCGGCCGGGCGTTGTGCGGGAGGCTAAATGCCTGTAAAGAAACTTCGCGACGTTATTCCCGCTCGCGCGCGCGCCCTTTGCGTACTCATCTATCAGGGCGTCTATCCTCCCCGTTCTTGCGGGTTTGCTTATTATCATGACGGTATTCAAAAGACCGCCTCCTTTGCATAAAGATTATACGCATATGATAACAGGTGGCCGCGAATGTTTCTTTTAATATCGCGACTGTTTCTTTTGAATTTCAGACGACATGGGAGAGAAGTTATGTGCGGAAGGTATTATATAGAAAATGAACACACCGAAGAGCAGCTTCTCGAAATTATCGAACAAGCGCGCCGAAAAAGCCCGCGTCCCGTCGCGACAGGCGAGATATATCCGGGCAATGTCGCCGCGGTAGTCGCCAACAGTCGAGCGGGGAAAATCGTTCCATTTGCGATGAGATGGGGATATCAGCCGGGAGGGTTGCGCGGTTCGCTTATAATAAACGCCCGCAGCGAGACCGCCGCCGAAAAGCCGATTTTCGCGGACGGAGTGCTTCGCCGGCGCTGTCTTGTACCGGCCAGCCGTTATTTTGAATGGGCGAAAAGCGGAGACGTGAAGCGAAAATATGCCATCGCGCCCAAAGACGCGGAATTTTTTGCGATGGCGGGAATATATAGAATGGATGCGCAAAGCGATATGCCGCGCTTTGTCATACTCACCCGCGAGGCCTGCAAAGACATCGCGGGCATACATGGCCGTATGCCAGTGATACTTCCAGAGAGGGAGGCCGGGGATTGGCTCAATATCGATAACGACTACAGAAACGTCATCGCCCGGTCGCAGGAGAGCATGAGGTTTTACGAGGTTATGGATTAAGGCGCGTTGACGCCGCGGCTCAACTGTCTGATTTCGGATATCCACAAAGCGTCATCAGACGCTGGATTTAACATACCAGCTAAGCATATTTCCTTCAAAGCACACGTCCGTTTCTCCCGCGTCGTACAGATACGCGAGATAGGACTTTATCGTGCTTCCCACAAGCACGCTCTGCGTGAAGTCCATTTTGATGTCATAATGGTCGAAAACCGCCTTGAGTATTTCGTCGAGCCCACGAGGTTTCGCGCATATATCCTTGAGAAGAGATATGATCTCGAGAACCTTGAGCCGGTTTATTTCGGCAAGCGGAGCTATGTCGGCGGTCGGCTTTGCGTGGGAGGGTATGAAAAGCTTTCCTTCCAGGCTCTTCACTGTTTCGAGGCTTCTCAGGTATTCCGCCACGTCGTATACAAACGAGACGTGGTATTTTTCTATGATCGCGGCGCTTGTCAGGCAGTCGCCGAGAAACCATACGCCGTCTTTGGTGCGAATGGCGACATTGGCGAACGAATGCCCGTCGAGGTGCAGTATCGACAGTCCTTCGGGCAAAACGCCGTCCGAGAGCGGTTGGACATAGCTGGGCTTCGCCTTGAGAAATTTAACGTTCAGGGGTTTTGGAGGGTAAGCTCCATACAGATAAGAAGGCTCCAATTGAGTGTGATTTGTAAAGGCGCAGTCGATGGGTGCGGCGTAAATGTCGCATCCCGTGCGCTGCTGAATATACGCGTTGCCTCCCGTATGGTCGGCGTGGTAATGCGTGTTTATAACCGTTTTCAGGTTCCACCCGTTCGACTCTATGTGCCTTAATGCCTTTTTTGCCGAATCCTTGTCGAC
>JAUNBY010000259.1 GCA_030526935.1 Clostridia bacterium | reverse complement strand
AATGAAAACGTCGCGACTACGTCCCCGCTTCCGAGCGCCTCCGCCCAGCCGGTAAGGTCGTCGATTTTGCCGAGGCGGGTGTAGCTCCACGAGTTGGAGCCGTAGAATATCACGATTTGATTGCCGTTATACAGGACTATATCGCCCGCCTCAGTCGTCGTCTGTCTGTCGCTCGCCGGAAGGCTCGCGCCGAGGGAGCCGACCTTCTCAAACCCGCCGTAATCGCGCATTTGAATGACGACGGGCTCTTTTTCCATCATAGCTGTAAAGGCTTCCGCCGCCGCGCTTTGTTCAAGCGTCGCGGTAAACTCCGCCTCGCCTATAAATACCCGCAGTTTCGCATCCGTTACCTCCCCGGCCGCGTTTGCGGCGGCTGACGGCGTAGCGCTCTGAACGCCCTGACCGTTGACGCAGGCGGTCAAAAGGCAGAGAATGAGGGCGAATACCGCGAAAGTAAAGCGTTTTTTCATAGTGTTTCCCTCCCTGTGTATTTTTGCGTATTCTGAATTTGAAAAACCAGGTAGTCCAGGCAAGTGATCTGCTTCTCGCCCGTGTGAACCCTTTCAAGCAGCGACGCGCGTATCCCCGAGAGTATGCGCAATTGCCCCGCCGTGTCGCCCGCCTGCGCAAGCTCCAGGAAATGTTCTATTTCCTGCGCCTCGCAGCCCGCGTCGCGCAGATTGCGCGCCAGTTCCCGCGCCGCGCCTTGTGTACGCATGATTTTCATCACCTCCGCTCACTGTGTACACTAAGTATATCTCCCGGCATCAAAAATAGCAAATACTTATATTTAATAGATTTGCATAGTTGATTTCTATGGAAATATGCTGTATAATGTACATGACAATCGTCGAAGGGAGCCTGTAAAATGGAACTGCGCATATTGCAATATTTTCTGGCCGTCGCCAGGGAGCAGAGCATTTCGGCGGCGGCAAAGACGCTGCACCTGTCGCAGCCGACGCTGTCCACCCAGCTGAAAAGTCTGGAGGATGAACTTGGCAAGCAGCTTCTGATTCGCGGCACGAAAGGTTCCCGCAAGGTGCTGCTCACCGAGGAGGGCATGATTCTTCGCAAGCGGGCGGAAGAGATTCTTGATCTGGTGCAAAAAACGGAACACGAAATCACCGTCCCCGACGACGTCGTCGCGGGCGACATCTATATAGGCACGGGCGAATCCGACAGCATACGCATTTTGGCCCGCGTAGCCCGGCGCTTGCGCGAGAAGTACCCGAATATCCACTATCACATACGCAGCGGGAACTCGACATTCGTCTTTGAATATCTGGAAAAAGGGCTCATCGATTTCGGCCTTGTCTACGGCTCGGTGGACGTATCCCAATACGCCTCGGTTCAGATTCCCGTGCGCGACACATGGGGCGTGCTCATGCGCAGGGACGCGCCGTTGGCCGCGAAGAAAGGCATATCGCCCGAGGATCTTTTTGACAAGCCGCTGATACTCTCAGCTCAGAAAAGCGATGACTGGCCGCTGTCTCAATGGTTTGGCAAGGACGTGGAAAAACTCAATATCGTCGCCACCTATAATCTGCTGTACAACGCTTCTCTTCTGGTCGACGAGGGCTTTGGCTACGCCGTCTGCTTCGATAAACTCATAAACACCACCGGCGAGAGCAATTTGTGCTTTCGACCGCTCACGCCGCGATTGGAATCGGAAGCGACGCTCATCTGGAAGCGCTATCAGGTTTTCTCCAAGCCCGCGTCGAGGTTTGTCAACGAGATTTTGGAGTATTGCGAATGAGGAACCGGACCATTCACTGTAATATCGCATATGCGCGAAAATTTTAAACGCGATTCGCGATTTGACTTTTCTAAACTGGCCGCTATAATGGTATTGTCGATACCGTCGAGGAGGAATGGATATGGATGAGGGGCTTTTTCGCAAAAAGGACACCGATTTTATACGCGACAACACCATTATCAACTACTGCCTGTATAACGACGATCACCTGTTTCTGAAGAGCTTCGTCCACAACAACGGCATAGAACTGGAGTTCAACGAAAAAGAGTATTATTGCTTCATGACCGGAACCCACAGAAAATTTCTCGACAGTTATACAAGGCAAACCCTAGGCAGAGGCGTAGACGACATGCTCGTCATCTATGAACAGCTCACCGATGAAATGCTTTCGTGCGGCTATGTCGGAAATATTCTTCTCGCGAAGGTTGACAATTCAAAGCAAATCGTCATGTTCATAAGCCCCGCGCAAACCTCCGGGATTTCTCCCAAAGAAGCGGCCGACAGGCTTTTCGACCGTTACCGCCGTTCAAAGGACCCATACCCCGGAGTGGGGCCAAAGTACATGTCCACGTCCTTTTCCGGCCCATATTCCGGATGGGAAAACATGCACATCGCGTTCAAAGACGTCCGCGAGCTTAACGACCTGATATTCTTCGGCGTCAGGGATATAGTGATAACCGAACAGTACCGCCTGAAAACCGCCCGCCCGTGCGATACTCTGGCGGTGTTTATCAATTTCAGGCGTTTTCTCAATATCGTTTGCGCGGGTACGCTCAAACAGGCGCTGCACCAGGCGGACGCGATAATCAACGACCTTATAGCTCCGTCGTATTCCATGGCCGCGTTCAACGCCCTGTTTGTATCATGCGAGGATATGTTTTCCATGTTTGAAACCTGCTATCCCGATAAAGTGCTCATACAAAGGCGTAAATACGATTCCTTCAATTCCCTCGAAGACTATCGCCTCTACCTTCGCGAACAGCTGAAGCTCATTTTCTCTCAGCTTCACGGCCTGAAGCGCTATCCTCCCACAATACTCATGGCGCTGAGCTATATAAATCGCAGCTACGCGTCGGACATATCGCTTATACGCATTTCCGAATACGTCTACGCCAATCCAAGCGCCTTCTCAAGCGAATTTAACGCCGTCATGGGCGAGTCGCTCAGCGAGTACGTCACGAAGTTGAGGCTGGAACGCGCCAAAGAGCTGTTAAAAAGTACGACTCTGAACATGTCCCAGATAGCCGAACAATCCGGGTTTACAAGCGCGAAGTACTTCCGCGAGGTATTTAAAAAACAGATGGGCATCGCGCCTCAAGCGTGGCGCGAAAGCAACTGAAGCGACCGTTATCCCTAAACGAATGCGCGTTTTTTGTATACGGGCACAAATTTGTGTCCCCATTTGATTATGCCAAATTTTTCACAATAACAAAGAAATTGGCGCTTTACATCCTTCCGACTTTGTGGTAATAGATGAGCCTTTTTGAAAGCGCCCCGTTCGGCGTCGGCTCTTTTTTTCGTATCGACAAATTTTTTGGAGGTTTCGCCCCGCGCGAATATATGTTAAATTGTAAACGAAGTTTGGCCGTCTCGCGCGCTTCCGGCATAAACGCGGCGTCGCGATAGATCGATACGGAGTTAACGCGAGCGAGGCGCCAAATAAAAAGGAGGTATTTTGAATGGGTTTCTTGAAAAAGGTGAGCCTGGTACTCGCGCTGATTATGTCAATCAGCACTTCCGCTATGGCGTTTACTCCAGACGCCGAACCTCTTATTCACGTGGTCGAGCAGGGCGAAGACCTGTGGATGCTGCAAAGCAAGTATGGCGTAGCGTTTGAGTATATCGCCAGGGCGAACGACATAGAAAACGGAAACGAGCTTGAAGCGGGCGCCGAGCTGATTATCCCGCAGGATCGCGTCACGTCATACGTATTGGGCGAAGCCACGGATGATGCGTATACTATCGGCGAAGAGCGTTTCACAGAGGAAGACGTTCTGGTTCCGAGCACGACGCGCGAAGGCGTTATGATCCCCGCGCGAGTAACCATTCCCGAGGGTGAAGGTCCCTTCCCGGCGATCATACTCAACCACGGACACGGCGGATCGCTGGACAGCCCGGAGTTAGTCGCCAAGGCCCTTGGCAACGCGGGTATAGCTTCTATCCGCATGAGCTTTGCCGGTACCGGCACCAGCGAAGACACCTGGCTTAATCAGAATATGAAGACGATGATGGCGGACTCCAATGACTGCTGCGATTATCTCGTCAATAACTACAATGTAGACGCCGAACGCCTTGCGATAGGCGGCCACAGTATGGGCGGACGCGTAAGCGCTTGCATCATAGGCACCGGCACCAGTCCTTACAAAGTTGCGATACTTGTAGCTCCTTTCGCCGGAGAGGGCGAATTCTGGACTCAGAATGGTACCGGCGCGGCCGAGGGAATGCAGGAGGCCATAAATTACGCCACCGCTTATGGCTATTGGACGGCTGCCGCGTGGAACTTTAACAATCCGAATTGGAAATACTCCCCCGAGTGGTTCTATTACCTTTACATGAGCAATCCCGGAGAAATTCTTCACAATTATACCGGCGACATCATGATACTTATGGGAGGCGAGGATATAGCAGTTCCGCCGGCAACCTGCCGTATGCTGCTTAACTCCTGCACCAACGCCTCCGACGTACAGGGCGTTCACATAGACATAGCCGATCACGGAATGGGTATGTCAGGCACGCCCGGAAACGTCTCCGAGACCTGCGTAACCGAAATAGTAAATTACCTGACGGCGAATCTGTAATCCCCGTGGGATTTGGATAAATAGATCTTGAGAGGAGAACACGCATGAAAAAGGGTACGATCATCACAT
>JAUNBY010000006.1 GCA_030526935.1 Clostridia bacterium | reverse complement strand
CCGCAATCCCAATACTCATAGCGAAGAACCAGCGTGAGCGCGTTAAGCGCCGCCTTTGCCGACGAATAGATCGCCTGGTACGGCATCGGGGTGTAGGCGGTGCCCGATATGACGTTTACTATCTGGCCTTCCTTCTGCCCGAGCATTATCTCGAGAGCCGCGCGGCAGCCGTACAGGGGGCCGTAGAAGTTGACGGAGTAAATATCGTCCCACCGTTTTGGCGGCTCGACTAGCAGGCTCGTTCGACCGGAGATCTCGTTTGAGTCGGGCGCGTCGAACGTCATGCCCATCTGACCTACGCCCGCGCAGTTTATGAGCAAATCGAGCCTCCCGGAACCAAAATCCGCGGCAGAAGCGACCATATTGCGCACGTCGCCTTCAATGGCCGCGTTGCACTTTACGCCCTGTACGCGACCGGGATACTTCTCGTTAAGGCGCGCTTCATGCTTTTTGAGGTTCTCCTCGTTCCAGTCGGCCATAGTGATCTTTTCGGCGCCGTATGAGAGAAGCGCCTCGCAAAGCGCCAGCCCTACGCCGGACGCCGCGCCCGTTACCGCCGCGACCTTGCCCGCGTAATATGCCTTATCCACGCTTTCGGCGTCGCGCCCGGCGATGTAGCGCGAGAGGGTTTCGAGCTTCTCGTTCATGTTTTCGCGCGTAGCTTCGCTTATTTCATAAAGCATCTTAAGACCCGGAGAGATCTGTACGGACTCGCTTTTCGAGGAGCTGAACGACGTAATGCCGCCGCGCCGTTCGCGGGCGAATTTAAGGTATATCTCGTCGATCATGCGCCCCGCCTCGTCGGGAAGGAAGCAATGTTTCGCGCCGTCCACGTCGCCGTCGTCGCCGAGTATAAGCCGCTCGTTGCCGGCCACTCCGTTCAGTATTCGGCTGGCGGACTGGTGGGGCGTCTGCGCGCCTTCGGGTTTTCCGCCCGCCTGCAGGAAGATGGGCGTCGCCGTCGTGCCGGGCGTAGCGGAATTAAACTTTATGCCGTAATCGGCAAACTCGCTGCGCAGCGCGAGGGTCAAGGCGTTAAGCGCGGCCTTCGTCGCGGCGTACATGCTCTGATAGGCGAACGGGGAGAAAGCTATGCCTGATATGATATTGACTATTTGCCCCTCTTTTTGCGCGAGCATGACGGGAACCGCCGCGCGGCAGCCGTACAGCGCGCCCCAGAGGTTTAACTCCATGCCCCTTGTCCAGGCGTCGTTATCGGCTACCCTGGCCAGATAGGGATTGTCGGGATTTAAGCCGTCGGGCTCGCGGGTGAACTTGCCCACAAGCCCCGCGCCCGCGCAGTTTATCAACAGATCGAGCCTGTCGCCTCCAAATGCGGCGGCTTGCGCGATCATCGCCTTCACGTCATCCTCGACGGTGACGTTGCACATTATGCCCTTTACCTTTCCCGGATAGCTCCGCTCGAGCCGCGCCTCGTTTTCGCGCAGGTTTTTTTCGTTAAAGTCGGCCAATACGACGGCCTTCGCGCCGCATTCGAGCAACTCCTCGCAAAGCGCCAAACCTATGCCCGACGCGCCGCCGGTTACGACGGCGACCTTTCCCGTGAAGTAAGACCGGTTGTAATCCATTGCTAACGCTCCTTTTATTCGTAAATCTGGTGCTCCTTCTCAAGCATACATTGATCGTATCGCCCTGTGAACAGGTATTGCATGGCGTCGTATACGTCATGGGCGGGATAGGAGTAAATGGTTTTACAGGAGTTGACGCGGTTGTCGCTGACCATCCATCCGCCGCCCACGACCCTGTCGAGCGGGATTTCGCCCCAGGGGTCGTTGATGGTGGAAGCCAGTGTCACCTTGCCGGACATAGGTTCCCAGCTGTGGAAAAGCGTCGGGCTGTCGTAATATACGATGTCGAGCGCGTCGAACCCGCCGTTCAGATGGTGCCTGAAAAGCAGACTCTTTCCGTCGGTATCCACGGGGTGTCCGGGAGAACAGCTTTCCTGCGCCCTGAATAATTCTTTAGCCATAGGGTCGTTGTATTGACCGATATCGCACTCCACGTCCAGAATCCGCACTCCGTCGCGTTCAATAAAGCAGCGCCCCGCGTCGCCCGTGCGTTCGACGCGTATGCGCTCGCATATCTTTTTAGGCAAGCCGCTCGACTCGCGCCCGGAACACATGCCCATAAGAGCTCCGGGGCCGGAAAGCTGCAAGCCTATGAAGTGCAGGCCGTTTTTTCCGTTAAAATCGCACATGACGCCTATGCCGCCTTCCATATACCAGGGAGCGAAACTTGGCTCGCGGATATTGACGATGTAGATGTATATAATGCCCTGGGGCTTTTCGCCGGGAAGGGGTAGACTGATGACCTTCAAAGGCGGCGGAACCAGGGCCTGAAGCCGGTCGACGTCTCCCAGGCAGTACAGTTGAATCCCGTATTGGCGGTTCATAGCGGCGCCTGACATAAAGCGCGTAAGGCGCTGTTTTGGAACGAACAGACTTTTTTCCATGATTCAGTCTCCTGTCTAACTTAAGGTTCAAATTCAAACGCTTTGGCGTGCGCGTCCTGCGTGGCTTCCAATATGCGCCCTCCCTTTAGGGCGTCTCCCACCACCCGCACATTGGCGAAGGCTTCTTTGAAACTATCGGCAAGGTCTTTGCGGGGACGCACTCCCAGCGCCAGCACGACGGTATCGGCGGGGACGCGGAGGCTTTCGCCATCCGCGAGCCGCGTGATTTCAACGCCGTTTGGGGTTACCCTGTCGAGGCGATGTCCGGTGAGTATGCGCGGATTGGAGGGCAAAATCCGACTCATCACGTCTGTCACGACGGATGGGTACATGCCGGGACCAAGCTCATCGAGCATCTCTATAAGAGTAAGGCGACAGCCCGCCGCGGCGAGCATTTCGGCGGTTTCAAGACCTGTCATGCCCGATCCTGTCACCGCGACGTCGCCTGAGGGCTTCGCCCGTCCAAGAAGTACGCTTTCGGCGGTGACGACATTTCTGCGATCCATGCCGGGTATTGGCGGTATCAGAGGTTCGGCTCCGACGGCTACAAACACGCCGCAGGGATTCAATCGCTTCACAGCCTCGATAGTAGCTTTTTCTCCGAGGCGCAACGCAACGCCCGCTTTTTTCACCTGTGTGATGAGTGAATCGGTATAGCGCGTGATTTTTTCCTTGCCATAGCCCCTGTCGGCGACGTTGAGCGTGCCGCCGGGGCGCTGCGCTTCGTCGAAGAGCGTCACGCGAAAGCCCCTTTGCGCAAGAACAAGCGCGGCTTCCATGCCCGCCGGCCCTGCGCCTATAACCGCCGCCGCGCGCCCCGCGCCGTCGCGTCTTATATTCGCGTACTCGCGTTCCCGACCGGTTACGGGGTTTACGCCGCACTTGACGCGGCGCAGTTTGACGATTTCACCGAAGCAGGCCAGGCATCCAATGCACTTGCGTATCTCGTCCTCGCGGCTCGAAAAGGCCTTGTCGCACCATTCCGGGTCGGCGAGCTGCCCGCGTCCGACGCCAACAAAATCGCAAACGCCGCCTTCAAGCAGTTCTTCGGCCACGGCGGGTTCTTTGACGTTGCAAACCGATATGACGGGTATAGAAACGGCATTTTTCACCGCTTGAGCCATATGACGCTTCCAGCCCTGCCGATAAGTTCCCGGCTCTATGCAGCCGTCGGAATAGCAGCTCGCGTTGATCGCGTCCGCTCCGGCGTCCTGAAGGGCTTTGGCGATTCTCGCCGCTTGCGCTGAGTCTGTTCCGCCCGCAATGGCTTCCTCCGCGTTTATACGCACGGATACGGGGAAATCCTTGCCGCATTTATCCTTGATGCCCGCTATTATCTGTGAAACAAAAAGCATGCGCTTTTCGAAGCAGCCGCCATAATTATCCGTGCGGAGGTTTAAAGCGGGGGACAGGAAGCTGTTTATGAGGTAGCCGTGCGCGCCGTGCAACTCTACGCCGTCCGCTCCGGCCAATTGAGATATAAAAGCCCCCGTGACGAATTTTTGTACGTATTCTTCGCATTCCCTTTGCGTAAGTTGGCGGGGAACAGGCCCTCCCATGGGGTTGACGGGAGAAGCCGCGACGGCCTGAAGCCCCGTAATGGCGCTGTTGTGGTTGGCTCCCGGATGCTGAAGCTGAATGAAAACGCGGGTATCGTATTTATGTATCGCATCCGTCAGCCGTTGAAGATCCGCCACGTCGCCCGCGCCTCTTGCGGCCATCTGGCAGGGATCGCTTATGCCGCAACCGTCCTCGATGCGCGTGACCTCAGTTATTATAAGCCCGCAGCCGCCCCTCGCGCGAGCCTCGTAATATGCGATGAGATCGTCGGTCACGCCGCCCAGAGGGGAACCGAGGTTTACGCCCATGGCGGGCATTACAATTCTGTTCGGAATGTCGAGTTTTCCTATACGACCGGTGCTGAATAGTCTGTTATACATTTTTCCTCCTAGCGTCGGGGCGTGCTTTCGGGCTGAATGTAGCGCAACACCGCCACGCGAACCACGCCCTTTGTCAAAACCGTGACAAAAATCGTGCGAATAACGAAGAACTGAAAGAAATTGAGCACTTCGAAACCGAAGAACGACAAAACCGTCCATAGTACCGCGAGCGACAGAAGCATTATGACGGGTGAAAGCGCCATCGCAAGTCTGAGCGGCGATTCTGGAAGGCGCGAAAAGAACTTGTTCGCGGCGGGAAGGGGCTTAAGTTCGCCCGAAAGCTTCAAAGCGCGAATGCTTCCGAGTACGGGATAGACCATGCGAAGGGTTATTATCATGCCGAGTATCAGGGCGGAGATGACTATTCCCGCGCGCGTGGTGGGAGTTATGACCACGTTGTGGTCTACGATCATGGTGCTTCCGAACAGCAGGCCGACTATCATGTTGAAGCCGAAATCGTCGATTATCGTGTTGAACCAGTTCTTAAGCGCCGAGAAGCGCGGAAGGGGATCAATCACATTCGACGAGCCTTTTTGTTCCGGCTGACCGGGCACATCGAGGTCGGGCTGTATCAACCGAAGCACTACCACCCGCATTACGATGACCGTGACAAGGCAGCTGAACGCCGATTGCCACACAATGTGGCGAATGAGCGTAAAAGACTCGATCTCGTAAAACTTTATAATCAGCCAGTTGACCGACGGCGTCAAAACGCCAAAGACGACCGCCAGCGATATGGCGAGCAGCCATTTGTTCCCGGGAAGCAGGCGAATTGCCCTGGGTTGCGGAACGTTCGGGGGAAGCTGACCGGCCATGCGCATCTTGCCGATAATGTAGCCTGCCAGCGCGACGTTTATTCCAGCCGTTCCCACCCCGCAACATACCATGCTGATGGTCACGTCCGTCACAGTAAGTTCCCTGCCCGATAAGAAAAGAAATACAAGCCCCGCGTTTAAGGCGATGGTTATGAGGAACGAACCGGCGTTATTTACGTATGGAAGCGATGAGATGGTCTTTTCATTTTTCATTGGCGGTCTCCTTCCGGGCGCTGTAACGTATACAAGTCGATTTATATTGGGCTTAATACAAAGAAAGGAGCTTCTAGCATCCGAATCATTATATAATTATAAAAGAATTAACAATAAAATGCATCATCCAAAATGCGCCGATTTTGGATGATGCATTGCGTCGACTAAATCCTTTACTTATGCTGTTCAGCTAAGCTTTATATAGCCGGCGAACTCGTTTCGATTTGACAGGCCGGTTTTCGACAGAATGCTGCTTATATAACTTCTCACCGTGTTCGTGCTGACGTTCATCAAAGCGGCGATTTCGCCGTTCGTTCGACCGAGGGCCGCGTACTTGAGCGCCTCAAACTCCCTGAGCGTCAGTTCCTGGGCGAAGACGCGCTTCATGCGGTTTTGATAGATGCGCGTCCACGCGGGGATGAGCCTTTCGTAAATCTCGAGTACGCGCCGGTAGGCGTCGGCGTCTCTTTGCCTGAGAAGCTCGTCCATAAGCGGCGAAGTATCGCGCCTGTGCTCCGCGAGCGGGGCGTAAAGTCTGTCGGGCAACGCCAGGTCGAGCACCCTTGATATATGAAAGGCGGCCCGTTCCTTTTCGCCGTACATGAACCATACGTTCGCGGCATCAAGTCCCAGATATATCTGCGCTATTACCACGCCCTCCGCCCGGGTCTGCGAGCAGAGAAGCTCCATTCTGTACGCGAGATCCACGCGCGCGCTGTCGATGAAATGCCGCTTAAAATAATAATGCCGGGCACAGGGGTAACAGTCCGTTGGAAGCGGGTCAAAGCACCCTGTTTCAAACCATTTTGGCGTGCTTCTCCGGTCGTATATGGACACGTCAACGCCAACCTGCATCAGTTCTTTTACGGCCTGTTCCTGGGCGGTTTCGCAATCGATTCCCACTATCTCGTTTCTCGCTGATTCCCAAACGTTAAAATCCCCGCGATACAGTTCCGCGTTGGCGATATTGATAAGGCATCCGAGCTTTGTATCGAAGCATTCCGTTCGCGAGAGCAAATCAGCGGATAATTCGGCCGACAAATCCGCCTGACCGCGCGCGTAAGCTATGACCGAAAGGAACAGCGTTCGCGCCTGCGGATAATTTGAAATGGACGCCGCTACTTCGTCCGCCGTTCCGGGTTTGGAATATATGTCGGTTATGGCGAGAATCGGGCAGCGGCGGGGAAGCAGATGGCGATTCTTCGATTCGGGGCATTTCGCGGCCTTGCGCGGATCAGAGGGCTTTTTGCTGTCGGCTGGTATCAGCCACGAGACGCCGTATTTGCGGGCGCCGGAAATGCGTCCGCTTTTGCAGTAATCCTGAACCACGCGAATGTGCACATGCCATCTTTCGGAAGCTTCTCTTGCGGAAATATACTCCATGTCGTATCCTCACCTCCGGATTCTGTCTGTTATATTTTACTCGTATGCGCGAGCAAAAGCAACGGAATCTAAAGAATAAAGAATAAGGCAATAAAATGGTGTTGAAACGCGCTTTATATTATTATATACTTGTGGTGACGGATAATTTGCCGTCCGCGGCGTCGAAGTTCAGTGAGGCGGCGCGGCGGACATATCGACTGTCGATACTGAATATCTGCGGACTAACCGAAAGAACGGAGGAAAATAACATGACTTATCGCTTTTACGGATGGGAAAAAGCCAACGCGAAGCCGGTCAACGACCTTTACCCTTCAATACGCAATCCCCGGGATCTTTACGACGCGCTATGCGGAATATGGTCGGCCGAAACCTGCGCTCCCAGGCTCAGGCGCGAATGGAGCGCCGAAAACAGGACGCTTGGCCAATGCTCGATTACCGCGTTTCTGGCGCAGGATATTTTCGGAGGAAAGGTCTACGGCATAGAGCTTCCGGACGGCTCGTTTCATTGCTACAACGTGGCTGACGGTTGCCGCTTCGACCTGGCGAGCGAACAGTTTGGCGAAAAAGCCGGTGAATTGGTCTACGATGACGCGCACGAACAATTCAGACACGTACACTTCGCGGACGAGGATAAAAAGCGCAGATACGAGATGTTAAAAGAGGGACTGGCAAAGATATAAGCGGATGACGATAAGGTTCAGACGCCGCGGTCAAATACCTCATGATAACGGAAGCGAGGTAACGATGATTACTCGGACAACTAACCCTTTCGTAAATAAACCGCTTGCTTAATTGCCATTAACGGTGGTATAATGCGAGCATAAACCCGATAGCGAGGAGGATGGCGTATGACTGGAATGATGGACGCGCTTGTCAAAGCTCGCCCCGGCCTGGGACTGGATCTGATGAGAGTCCCCGTTCCGCAGCCCGGCTACGGCGAGGTGCTCATCCGAATAAAGAAGACGGCGATATGCGGAACCGACCTGCATATTTACAATTGGGACAACTGGAGTCAGAAGAACATAGTACCCGCGCTGATCATAGGGCATGAATACGTGGGGGAAATAGCCGAACTGGGAGAGGGAGTAAAGGGTCTCAGTATTGGAAGGCGCGTAAGCGGAGAAGGGCATATAATATGCGGACACTGCCGCAATTGCCGCGGCGGAAACGGCCAGTGGTGCGCCCATACCAAGGGCGTCGGGGTCAACAGGGACGGGGCGTTCGCCCAGTACATGTGCCTGCCGGCGACGAACGTCGTCCCGATAAGCGAAGACTTGCCCGAAGACGTGGTTTCGTTTTTCGACGCCTACGGAAACGCGACTCACACCGCCCTTCAATTCGACGTCATAGGGGAAGACGTGCTCGTCACGGGAGCCGGCCCCATAGGTATAATGGCCGCCGCGATATGCAAGAAAAACGGCGCGCGCACAGTCATAATAACGGACGTCAATGAATACCGCCTGCAGCTTGCGAGAAAAATGGGCTTGCTAACCATAAACGTCGCGACGGACGATCTTACCGACGTTATGAAAAACAGCCATATGGTCGAGGGCTTCGACGTCGCCCTTGAAATGTCGGGAAGCGACAGCGCCCTCAATCAGGCGATAACGCATATGCGCAACGGCGGCAAGATCGCGCTTTTAGGCATATTCTCGCGCGAGGCCAGTATAGACTGGAACACCATTATCTTCAAGGGACTGACGGTGCAGGGAGTATATGGGCGCAAAATGTACGAGACATGGTATAAGATGATCGCGATGATAGAGGGCGGGCTTGACCTGACGCCGGTCATAACCCACCGCTTTAACTACAAGGACTATGAAAAAGGCTTTGCGGCCATGAACAGCGGAAAGAGCGGCAAGGTCATACTCGATTGGGAGGTATAACGGTGAAAAAAGCGCTTTCGATATACTCCGAGGAACTTGCGGCTATTGAGGCCGCGGGAACAAAAAAGGACGAGCGCGTGATAACCACGCCTCAGAAGGCCAGAATCGACACGACGCGCGTTAAGGGCGTTGTCAATATGTGCGCCAACAACTACCTTGGACTTGCCGACAATCCTCAACTGATAGCCGCCGCGAAGGACAGCTACGACAAATGGGGCTTTGGGCTTTCGAGCGTCAGGTTCATATGCGGCACTCAGCAGATACACAAAAACCTCGAACGTCAGCTCGCGGACTTTTTGCGTATGGACGACGCCATACTGTATTCCTCGTGCTTCGACGCCAACGGGGGTCTTTTCGAAACCTTGCTGGGTCCGGAGGACGCCGTTATATCCGACGAATTGAATCACGCCTCGATAATCGACGGCGTAAGGCTTTGCAAGGCTCGCAGGTTCAGATATAAGAACAACGACATGGCCGATCTCCGGGAAAAGCTCGTCGAGGCGCAAGACGCCCGCATTCGCCTGATAGCCACCGACGGAGTATTCTCCATGGACGGTTTCATAGCGAACTTGCCCGCGATATGCGACCTGGCTGACGAATTCGACGCGCTGGTTATGGTGGACGACAGCCACGCGGTGGGATTCATGGGCGCGCACGGGCGCGGCACTCACGAATATATGAACGTCATAGGGCGCGTAGACATACTGACGGGGACGTTTGGCAAGGCTCTGGGAGGGGCATCCGGCGGCTATACCGCGGCGAGAAAAGAAATCGTGGACATTCTCAGACAGCGCTCGAGGCCTTACCTGTTCAGCAATACCCTTGCGCCCGCGATCTGCTGCGCCACGAGCAGGGTTTTGGAGATGCTCGAGTCCACTACCGAGCTTCGCGACCGCCTCGAGGCGAACACCGTCTATTTTCGCGATGGGCTTAAAAAAATAGGACTCACAGTACCCGACAGCAGCCATCCCATAGTGCCCGTAATGCTTGGAGACGCTCACGTGGCGCTCGAGTTCGCTAATCGTATGCTCGATAAGGGAGTGTACGTCATAGCCTTCAGCTATCCCGTGGTTCCAAAGGGCAAGGCGCGCATACGCACGCAGATAAGCGCCGCGCACACGCTCGAGGATCTCGATTTCGCGCTTGACGCGTTCGCGGCGGTAAAGGCTGAGATGAAACTGTAGGCCAATTTCTTCCGAGGGGATGTCTTTGCGTATATTTTCAGCCATTTCCGCGACCGAAGAGCCGCTACGTCTGAGGACTTGGGTACGGGGGCGAACCGCAAAGCCAGCCCTCTTATTTTCTTCAGTTGCGAAAAGTGTAATCGCGCGGTAGACATAATATGGGAAATGTGGTATAATCTGGTCATAACCGCGTTTAATCTGTGTTTTACGAAAGGGGTGTTCTGTTTTGAAGAGGAAGCTGCTTGCTGTCATTCTGGCGTTTACTTTGTTAATTCCGAGCGTGTCGTTCTCGAGCGATGTATTTTACGAAAATTCCAACGATATATACTATTTGGGGGCTAACAACAGCCTGTTCATTCCCGGGGAAATTGAAGCAATATTCGACGAACGCATCAGGGGGATAGTTACCGCCGTTGATGAGGTGGTTTACTTTATCGTGAGCGGCGATACAGACACAGAAACCGAAACGGATTTGGCGACGATTTTTGCCTATGAATACATAGACAACTCGTCGGATTACGAGCCGGTCGAGATAGCGGACATAATAGGCGACGCCGTATGGTCGGAGGAAGACGCGGTGATATATTATGTGCCGCAGGACGATCCTATGGCGATTATGGCGTACAATCCGGAGGTTGACGAGCATATACCGGCGGCGCGAGCCGACGGGGAGATAGTGGGTTTCGACATATCGCTGGACGGCTTAATCGTAAAGACGGACTCGTCGCGGCGCATACTCGTTCCAAGGCTTGGGACGCTTGTGGAACCGGAGTCTGATATCACGGGCGTGGATTCCAAAGTATTCAAGGGCGGAGAAATAATAATAAACGCCTCTCACGAGCTTTCCATAAGGCTTGACAATGTGAATGGGCAGATGCTTGTGGATACCGACGTATACTACGCGCTGGAGGACGACAACAACGTTTATTATTTGAAACTCGCCGAAGACAGCTCGTCCCTCATGAGCTACGCCATCGCCACTGGCGATACTCAAACGCTGTATACATACGACGAGGTTATGTATAGCGATTTGACCTGCGACGGCAGCTATATTTACCTTACGGGCAGAAGCGGAATCATATATCAATACTCGATAGACTCAGGTCTTTCTCAATTATTCGCGAGTATAGACGTGGAGCAGGTAAAGCAGCCGTATGTCGTGGCGCTGTCCAATCTCCTCATAATCTACGATTACGCCGCGGACAGCGACGACAGATTTGTCAAAAAGCTCGATTTGAATAACTATAATCCGCAGCCCGACGTGCTCAACGGAATTCTCGAGGATTCAAAGCAGACATCCGAAACACTTACCGCCCTGTCGAGGGGATCTCGCGGCGACGAGGTTGTGAGGCTTCAGACGCGGCTCAAGGAACTCGGGTACCTCACGGGAAGCGTGGACGGCATATTCGGTTCGGCCACTTTGGACGCGGTGATGCTCGTTCAGGAGGACATGGGCTATGCCATAACCGGAGACGCGGACGAGCAATTCCTCAGTGAACTTTACTATACCGACGTACCCGCCTATGAGCGCTACAAAGATCTTAAGCACGGCGACAGCGGCACCCGCGTAACGAGCCTTCAGGAAAGGCTGAGGGCGCTTTACTATATGAAGGAAGCCGCCGACGGGAAATACGGTGATGATACGGTAAACGCGGTCATTCTATTTCAGTTGCAGATGGGGTATACGGCCAGCGGAAACATTACCGCCTCACAGCTAAGGACGCTTTTATCGAAGAACGCCGAACAATACGACGGATACCTTTTACTCCAAAGGGGAGATAACGCCCCGGCGGTCAAGAGGCTTGCCACGAGGCTCAAGAAGCTCGGATATATGACGAACTCCGCGACCAACAGCTACAACAAGTACGTCGTTCAGGCGGTAAAGCTGTTCGAGAGCTACAATGGACTCAGACAGACGGGCAAGGCGACAGTCGCCAGGCAGGAAAAGATATTCTCCAGAAACGCCAAACACTATGACCCGGAGCCGACGCCCACGCCTGAGCCAAAGTATATAACCGAAAAGCAGCTTAAGAAGATGCGCAACTGGATGAACAACAACCTTGGCACGAACTACAGCAAGACCCAGGCCATAAAGAACCTGCAAATACGGCTCATGGATCTTGGGTTTATGGCGGGATCCGCGTCGGGCAAATACGACGTGGACACATATAATTGCGTTTGCGAGTTTCAAAGGGCTTGCGGACTTAAGGTAAACGGAGTCGCGAATGTGGATACGCTTAAGG
Source organism: Clostridia bacterium (assembly GCA_030526935.1). Lineage (GTDB taxonomy): Bacteria > Bacillota > Clostridia > Christensenellales > Aristaeellaceae > JAUNBY01. The sequence continues at coordinate 15,250 of JAUNBY010000006.1, read as the reverse complement.
AGATGTTCCTGTACAGATAGCGTTTTCCCGACACGTCAGTATGGACAATCAACGAAAACCACCGAAAAGATCCGTTTTTTCGGTGGTTTCTTATACTCGCCTGTGTCGGGGCGCACAAGTACGTGTTAATATTTGAGGCGTTTTCGAAACGGCGCTATGGCGAGTATTGCGGTTTGGACTGATTGTGTGTATAATATATTCAGAATATATTGTGAAATGGTTGAACGGGGATCGACGGGATTGCCATGGATAAATCGCTTATGAAGTCAGGGGAGATATGGCAGATATGAAACCATATATCATTGGGCTTGCCGGTGGCAGCGGTTCAGGAAAAAGCACTTTTGCGAAGCGCCTTATAGAAAGGTTTCCCGGAATGATAAGCCTTTTAAGCTGCGACAACTACTATTTACCGCACGACGACCTGTCCATGGAAGAAAGGGCGACGCTCAATTACGACTCGCCGGACGCTTTTGAGTTTTCGCTGCTCGTGCGGCAACTCGCGCAATTGAAAGAGGGGATTTGCGTGAATTGCCCTGTTTATGACTTTACAAAGCACACCAGAAGCAGTGAACACGTTGAGATTGAAGCGAGACCTGTCATTATAATCGACGGGATTCTGCTTTTTTACGAGGAAGCCCTGAGAGCGCAAATTGATTTAAAGGTATATGTGGAGACCGACGCGGATGAGCGCGTCCTTCGCAGAGCCTTGCGCGACATTCAGGAACGCGGCAGAAACCTGAACAACATCATCGAGCAGTATCTTGGTACCGTAAAGCCTATGCACAGCAAATACGTGGAGCCAACCAAAAAATACGCGGACATAATCATAAACGGGGGATTGAACGAAGTCGCGCTGGATCTCGTGAGCGAAAAAGTGAGGCGCCTGCTCGCGGCGTCGATTCGCTGAGCGAGCTTTGATTGGCCGCGGCGATTCCGCGCGACGGCTGATAATGGCAAATTCGGAACATAACGCCCATTTTTACAACTATCTTCGCTTGACAGCCATACGCGAAACGTTTATACCGAAGATATTGTTTTTATCATTTCCTCATAATATTTGGGCAGGTTTATTTTACTCCGCCTCAAAATTAAAGGCTTGATTTGTCTTCGCAAGATGTATATACTTACAAGTGGATATATTTAAGAAGAGGCCGGATGGTTTTGCCCGGAACGACACAGGGTCGCGCGACTTTATTAGAGGATAAGGAATATGTATATACTATGACGAAGCTCATTGAATGCTGTAAAAGCATCGGTGTGGATTACGGGGATTTGATTCGGCGCCTTAGCGATGAAAAGCTGATCATAAGGCTTTTTGGCATGCTCATCGAGGATACCGCCATGGATGCCCTCGGAAAAGCGATAGAGGCGAACGATTATGAAGCCGCATACGCCGGCGCGCATACTCTCAAGGGTATTTTCATGAATCTTGGAATGGTCCGCCTGGCTCGCCAGAGTTCCGCCATCTGCGAAGCTGTCCATACGCGCAGCACCGGCGAAATCCCCGCGTTATACCGCAGTCTTTATGAGGATTATACAATCACGTGTGACGCCGTCAGGCTCATGCTCGACAAACGCGAGGGAGGGCTTGATAAATGAAGCGCGGCTCCGTTCTGATTGTAGACGACTCCGAAATAAACCGCTCTATACTTTCGGATATTCTGCAGGACGATTATTATATAGAGGAAGCATCAAACGGAATAGACGCGCTCGACAAGGTAAAGCGCATGGGTTCAGATCTGTCCGTTATACTGCTCGACATCGCCATGCCCAAGATGGACGGTTTTGAGGTTTTGTCGGTTTTTAAGCAAAATGGCATGACCGAAAACATACCCGTGATAATCATATCGTCTCTGACCTCGTCCGCCAGCATAGACCGCGCCTACGACCTCGGGGCGGACGAGTATATCACCCGCCCGTTCGACGAAAAGACCGTCAAGCGGCGCATAAGCAATATAATCGCGCTATACTCCAGGCAGAAGGCGCTTGAAAACCTCATGATGGATCAAATCTTCGACAGAGAAAAGAATATACTGACGCTTGTGGAAATACTCAGCCATATAGTCGAATTCAGAAACGGCGATATGGGAACCCGCTGTATTAATGTAAGCAAAATTACAAAAATGCTGCTCAACACGCTCGCCGACGCGGGCGTTGAAAAGCTCGACCCCGCGCGTATAGAAATCATCGCCAACGCCTCCATACTTCATGATATAGGAAAAATCTCCATACCGGAGAGCCTGCTGAATAAAAAGGATCCCCTCACCAACGAAGAATACCAGGTAATCAGAAGGCACTGCGAGATTGGCGCCGAAATGCTCGAAAGACCCAACAGATTTCAGAGCGAAGAACTGGTCAGAACCGCGTCCGACATCTGCCGCTGGCACCATGAGCGCTACGACGGCATGGGCTACCCCGATTGTCTGAAGGGCGACGAGATTCCGCTTGGCGCGAGGGTGGTTTCTATCGCCGACGCGTACGACTCGCTTATCAGCGACCGCCCTTACAGGCCGGCTTTTTCCCATGAACAGGCTATTAATATGATAACGGGAGGAGAATGCGGTCAGTTCGACCCCGCCGTCCTCGAGGCATTCAGGCGAATCGCGCCCGAGATCGAGCGGGAAGTGAAGTTCGCTTCATCGGGCGTCTTGCCCACGAACGACATAGCCTCGTCTCTTCACACGCTTAAAAAGTATCGCGGAGTATCCGCCAGATCCATCGCCCTTCTCGAGCAGGAGCGCACGAAGTATAATTTCTTCGCCTCTATGTCAAGGGAGATACAGTTTGAATACGACTGCCATTCCAATACGCTTACCATTTCCGACTGGGGCGCGGACGAGCTTGGCATAAGCCCGATAATATACGATCCCTGTTCGAGCCGCGAACTCGAATCCCATTTCAGCCGCAGGGATTTTGACGACCTTCGCGACCGCCTGTCAAAGGCGACGCCGGACGAACCTATAGTATCGCATACTTACCGCATAATTTGCCGCGGCGAGGAAAGATGGTTCAAGGCCATCGTCAGGCCGCTGTGGATAGACGCGGACTCAACCGCCATGACCCGCGTTATAGGCAAGTTCACGGATATTAACGAAGAGCAGCTGGAGCTTGCCAAGCTTAAAAGGCTCGCCCGATGCGACTCGCTGACCGGGCTTTTAAACCGCGAGTACGCCCGCAAGCGCATAACGCAGTCGCTCGATACATGTCGAAAGGGAAACAGAAAGTTTACGATGATGCTTCTCGATCTTGACTTTTTTAAGTCCGCCAACGACAACTACGGCCATATGTTCGGCGACAGACTTCTCATCGACGTTGCCAGGCGCCTTCGCGCGTGCACTCGCGAAGGGGATATACTGGCTCGCATAGGAGGAGACGAATTCATAGTCTTCCTCGAATACTCCGGCGATGCCAAACCCCTGGTGGAACGGATATTTCACGCGGTTGAAAACAACTATCAGGATTTCTTCGTCTGCGCGTCCATCGGCGTAACCGTCGCCCCCTCGGACGGGATTACCTACGACACCCTCTTTAATAAAGCCGATCAGGCGCTTTACGCGGCCAAGAATGGCGGAAGAAAGAGCTATCGTTTTTATAACAAGTCCATGCGCAGCCTGCAATCGGCGCTTACGCAAAAGTAAATACCGTCGAGGCTGACGAAAGCCCGTTCCCAACCTCCGCGCCATATGGCTTCATTCAAGGAAGTGGGCTTCTGGCGTGCGAACCTACGAGGACGAGAAACGGAACCGCCCATCGCGGATATGATATATCTACAAGACAAAACGAGGAGACAGTTTATGGATGCAACCCCTGTTTTAACGGCAGTACTTCCCGTCGTGTTCATGCTTTTACTCGGAGTGCTCGCCAGAAAAAGGCAATTGCTCACTCAAAATGGCGCGGACGGCCTCAAAGCCCTGGTAATGAACATAACGCTCCCGGCGGTTCTCTTATCTACGCTTATAGACACCTCGTATACGCCGCAACTCTGGCTTCTTGCCGGTATGATGTTCGCGTCGGCGCTTGGGTCGTGGGCGTTGGGAGTATTCCTGAAAAAGAGGATGTGCGATATGCCCCGCCTTTTACCGTTTATGACGAGCGGCTTCGAGGCGGGTATGCTGGGATACGCGCTTTTTACAATATTATACGGTCAGGAAAACCTGTATTACATGGCCGTCATGGACATAGGACAGATGCTGTTCGTGTTCACAATCTATTTCGCGACGCTCAGCGCGACGCTCGGCAACAAGGCGTCTTTTGCGTCTACAATGAAGGATATGATCAAAACCCCCGTCGTCGACGCCGCCATACTCGGCTCGCTTCTCGGAGCTACGGGCCTTGGGGGAGCGATAATGTCCACCCCCGCGGGAAGCGTGGTCAAGGAAACGCTGTCATTTATCGGCGCGCCTACCGCAGCGGTTATACTCTTCGTCGTGGGATACGGCCTTGACTTTTCAGCGGACTCGCGCCCAAAGGGAGTCGTGAAAATATGCCTGCTCAGGCTCGGCATAACCGCCGCTCTTTTAGCCGTGTTCCTGATAGTCGAACGGTTTATATTCCCGCACAGCCAGCCGCTTTACTTCGCTACGATACTCGAATTCATGCTTCCCATACCCTATATACTCGCGCTCCTCGTGCGCGAACCCGATGAAAAGACGCTGGTATCCTCCACAATATCCCTCTCAACGCTTTTTACAATATTCGTTTTCGCGGCGCTTGCCATCGCAAAAGCCGCGCAGGGCATGTAGGGACGAATGGCGCGCCGCGGTTAATGCTCGCAAAAGCACCTCTCTCATGAGGGGCGCTTTTTTGTCAATACAATTCGCGAAGATATACCCGCGCGCCAAAATGTTCGAGGAATTTGATAACAAGCACAAATTGTAGCGAGATTTTTATATTGACATTATGAGTAAAATCAATTATAATATGTCTGTCAATGTAAACGAATATCGTTTGCAAAATAATCGTGGAGGTATTCTTTATGAAAAAACTGCTTCTCGTCGTATTGGCTCTCGTCCTCACCATGTCGGTAGCGACCGGCGCTATGGCCGCCAAGGTTGGCGTCGCGATGCCCACTCAGGATCTCCAGCGCTGGAATCAGGACGGCGAAAACATGAAGGCCCAGCTCGAAGCGGCGGGGTACGAGGTCATATTGACCTACTCCAACAACGAAGTCGCCCGTCAGGTATCGGATATTGAAAATATGATACTCAACGAGTGCGACGTCCTCGTAGTCGCCTCCATCGACGGCAGCGCCCTTGGAACGGTTCTGTCGCAGGCCAAGGAAGAAGGCATACCGATCATCGCCTACGACCGCCTTCTCACCGACACCGACGCCGTCGACTACTACGCGACGTTTGACAACTATCAGGTTGGCGTCATTCAGGGAACCTACCTGATCGATCGCTTCGACCTCGAGAACACCGAAGAGACATTTACGATGGAGATGTTCGGCGGCTCCCCCGACGACAATAACGCCTACTACTTCTTCGGCGGCGCCTGGGATCTTCTCAAGCCCTACGTTGACTCCGGCAAGCTCGTCGTCAAGTCCGGGCAGACCGAATTTGAGACCATCGCCATACTCGGCTGGGGCACCGACGACGCGCAGGCTCGCATGGACAACCTGCTCACCGCCTATTATTCCGACGGCATCGCCCCCGACATCGTACTCAGCCCCAACGACTCCCTGGCGCTTGGCATCACCAACTCCCTCATAGCCGCGGGCTTCACCCTCGACGAGTTCCCGGTCATCACCGGACAGGACTGCGACGTAGCCAACACCAAGAACATAATCGCCGGCTATCAGGCCATGTCGGTGTTCAAGGACACCCGCACGCTCGCAAGCCAGGTCGTCGAAATGGTTAGCGCCATACTCGAAGGCAACGAAGTCCCGGTAAACGATACCGAAACCTATGACAATGGCGTCAAGGTCGTCCCCTCCTTCCTGTGCGACCCGGTATTCGCCGACATCAGCAATTATCAGGAACTGTTGATCGATTCTGGCTACTACACCATAGAGCAGTTGAGCTAAACTGAAAGCATTATGCGCCGACCGTCGATTTTCGGCGGTCGGCGATGCTTATACTAGACGAACGGGGGACTAACGTATGGCTGGAACGCTATTGGAAATGCGCGATATCACAAAGGAATTTCCCGGCGTTAAGGCGCTAAGCGACGTAAACCTCATGGTTGAGGACGGCGAAATTCACGCCATCGTCGGCGAAAACGGCGCGGGCAAGTCCACCCTCATGAACGTGCTCAGCGGCATATATCCCTTCGGAAGCTATGAGGGCGAAATAATCTATAACGGCGAGCATTGCCATTTTCAAAATATCAAGGATTCCGAAAGAAAGGGCATAGTCATAATACATCAGGAACTGGCGCTTGTTCCCTATCTGTCGATAGGCGAGAACATGTTCCTTGGAAATGAACGCGCCGAAAAGGGCATAATCGATTGGGACGAAACCTACCAGAAGGCCGAGGAGCATATGCGCGTAGTAGGACTTAAGGAGAGCGCGCAGACCCTCATAAAGGACATAGGCGTAGGCAAGCAGCAGCTGGTCGAGATAGCGAAGGCTCTGGCAAAGGACGTGAAGCTGTTGATACTCGACGAGCCGACATCCTCCCTCAACGAATCGGACGCGAAGAAGCTCCTCGACCTGCTATTGACGCTCAAGGCGGAAAAGGGCATAACTTCAATAATCATCTCTCATAAACTAAACGAAATCAGCTACGTCGCCGACAAGATAACCATTTTGCGCGACGGCACGACCATAGAAACTCTCGACCGCAAAACCGACGAGATAACCGAGCCTCGCATAATCAAGGGCATGGTCGGGCGCGAAATGGTAGACCGCTTCCCCAAGCGTGAAAGCAACTTGGGAGACGTGGCCTTCGAGGTGAAAAACTGGACCGTGTTCCATCCCCTGTACACCGAGCGCAAGGTCGTCGACGACGCGTCGATATACGTGCGCAAGGGCGAGGTCGTAGGCATCGCGGGGCTTATAGGCGCGGGAAGAACCGAATTGTGCATGAGCGTATTCGGAAGGTCTTACGGATCCAGCATAGACGGCGTCGTTAAGATAAACGGAAAGGAAACGAGCCTTCACGCCGTAACCGACGCCATCGACAAGGGACTTGCGTATGTGACGGAGGATCGCAAGGGCAACGGTCTTATACTCATAGATTCGATAAAGCGCAATGTAACGCTGTCGCGGCTTGGCTATGTAAGCGAAAATGGCATAATAGACGCCGATAAGGAGCAGTACGCGGCTCAGGATTATAAGGACAGGCTTATGATAAAGGCGCCCGACGTGGAGCAGGTCGTAGGCAACCTCTCGGGAGGCAATCAGCAAAAGGTGCTCCTCGGAAAGTGGATGTTCGCCAGTCCCGATATAATGATGCTCGACGAACCCACGAGGGGAATCGACGTCAACGCCAAGTACGAAATATACTGCATCATAAACGAGCTTGTAAGCCAGGGCAAGTCAATAATCATGATTTCCAGCGAGCTTCCCGAGATACTGGGCATGTGCGACAGGATATACGTGATGTGCGAGGGCAAGATCGTAGGCGAGCTTGAGAATAAGGACGCCTCACAGGAAAAAATCATGGACTTGATAATGCAAGCCAGCAAAGGAGAGATCAGCGCGTGAGTAAGAAGACAACAGGTGCGTTCAGGAGCCTAAAGCAATATATGATGCTCATAGCCCTCGTAGTCATAGTGGGCATTTTCCAGTGGATGACCTCCGGAGTGCTGCTAAAGCCCATGAATGTGTCGAACCTTATCAATCAAAACGCCTACGTCGTCATACTTGCGGTAGGTATGCTTATTTGCATATTGACCGGCGGAAATATTGACCTTGCCGTAGGTTCCGTCGTGGCGCTCGTGGGCGCGTGCGCGGGCACGTTTATAGTCACCTGGGGCATGAATTCGTATATATCAGTCGTTTTGTGCCTTATAATCGGCATAATCATAGGCATATGGCAGGGGTTCTGGATAGCTTATGTGAGGATACCCGCCTTTATCGTGACGCTCAGCGGTCAGCTCGTGTTCAGGGGACTTACGCTGCTCATACTCAAGGGATTGACCATAGCGCCCTTCCCGCAGGACTTCCAGACGCTTTCGACGGGCTTCATTCCCGATTTTATAGGAGGTATGTTCGGCTACTCCGAAAGGCCGAATATAACCTGCCTCGTATTGGGAGCGATCATCGCCGTCGTGTATCTTATAATGCAGATATCGGCGCGGGTAAAGCGCAAAAAGAAGAATTATCCGGTTGAGAATATACTCGTTACGCTTTTGCGCGTCGCGATAATAGGCGCGGCGGTCATATGGCTGTTCTACGAGCTGGCGATGTACCGCGGAGTGCCGACGGTTTTGATTACGCTTGGCATAGTCCTCATAGTATACGCCTATATAACGAGTAAAACCGTCATGGGCAGGCATATATACGCCATAGGAGGCAACGAAAAGGCCGCGCGTCTTTCGGGCGTCAAGACCAATAAGATGCTTTTCCTGGCCTATGTCAACATGTCGTTCCTTGCGGCTATAGCGGGCATTATATTCGCGGCCAGACTAAATTCCGCCTCGCCTCAGGCGGGACAGAGCTTCGAGCTGGACGCCATAGGCGCGTGCTACATAGGCGGCGCTTCAGCCTACGGAGGAATTGGAACGGTCGGCGGAGCGCTTATAGGCGCGCTGGTCATGGGCGTTCTCAACAACGGCATGTCAATTATGGGCATATCCTCAAACGCCCAGCAGGTCGTCAAGGGACTTGTTCTGCTGGCAGCCGTCGCCATAGACGTTATTTCAAAGCAGAAGCTTCTTACGCCGTTCCTGGCGAAGTTTAAAAAGGCGAGGTGAGGCACAAGGTTTATGAGACGGCGCACACGCGCCGTCTCTTTGTATGCCGCATCCGTCGCGCGAAAGCGCGAATTAAGGAAGAAATTATGGACGATTTCATATTTCAGGTCTGTTAATCAACAGTCCTACCATCTCCCCGTAACTATCCAGTCCCGACTGCCCGCTTAACCTCAAAAACGCCTCCGCGACCGCGCCCTGCGCGCCCGTTTTCCCTCGCGAGAAGGCGGCGATTGTCGCGTAATCGTCGAACACGGCTTTGCTCATAGCGCTTACGGCGCCGTTGTAATAAGCGGGCTCAAGAGTCCTTAGCGCGTCAAGCGAATAGTATAGCGCGTACATCGTCGCGCTGTAGTTGAGCTTATCATCCCCCTCAAGCGCCATATACGCTGCGTAGTTGGCCTCGGCTTCGGGGCCGTAGCCTATTTGATGCGCCCCTTCATGCGCCATGACGAACGGCAGGGCGACCGCGGGAATGTCCGGTCTTACCACGGCCTCCCCCGACCACGGCAGGCATATCCCCGCGAGGGACAATTTTCTCATCCACCACGGCATACGAGACGTCTTTATGACGCTCTTTCTCCCCGTAAGATCATAAAGATCGTCTGCGACCCGCGACGCGACGAATTCCAGTTGGGGAGAGTAATATTCGCGTTGTTCGTTCGCCTTTTGTATGAATTCAATGCTCATTATATATAGCCCTTCGGGTTCCGGTCGGGCGTACTCGCCGTCAAATCGCGAATAAGTCGAAAGCGGAAGCCATATCAGCGCGTATGAGAGTAAAAACGCGCAGATTACGCCGATGGCGGGTTTCGCGAATCGTGCGGCCGCCTTTCTGCGTTTTCGGCACACGATCGCCCCCGCAACAGCCGCCGCGATAAGGACTAATGGCGTCAGAAGCGCCATTTCGCCGACGCTGAAGTCAACCGCGGAGCATATGCTTCCCAGCATATTCATGACCGGTATCGACAAGTTCTTGGCAATCCATACAATCAAAGCCGTTCATCCTCTCGCAATGGATATTATGCGACCGCGCTTTCATTATTGCACAAATTAACGAACGATGCAAATGCATTATATGGTATCGAATTAACAATAATCGTTTATAATAACAGCGAATGGAGGGGAATAGCATGAGTCAGGCAATCAAACTGGATGTCAACAATATGATGAGCGATATAATCGGCGCGCGCGGCATCTCCTGGTCGGCGGTCGAGGAAATAACCGAAGATCTTCAAAAGGCACACAACGCCGTTCAGGGCAATCGCGGCAAGGGAATGCAGGGATGGATGGAACTTCCTTACAATCAGGATGAGATACTAAACGATATAGAAAAGTCGGCCGCGCGCATTCGCGAACGATTCGATAACTTCGTCGTGCTCGGCATAGGCGGCAGCGCCCTCGGTCCCGCCGCCGTACATCAGGCGCTTTGCCACTTGCATTACAACGAGCTTCCCCCGGAGAAACGCGGCGGCCCCCGCCTTTATATAGAGGATAATATCGATCCGGAACGCATGGCGGCGCTTTTGGACGTTATAGACGTAGAGAAGACCTGCTTCAACGTCATCACCAAATCCGGCGGAACCGCGGAGACGATGAGCCAGTACCTCATAGTACTCGACGCGCTTAAAAAAGCGGTCGGCGACAAGTACAAAGAGCATATAATAGCCACTACGTCCAAAACAAAGGGCTTTTTGATCGAAATAGCAAAGCGCGAAGGCTACGAGACGTTCTACATCCCCGACGGAGTCGGCGGGCGTTTTTCGGAATTGTGCCCCGTCGGACTTTTGCCGGCGGCGGTCTGCGGCATAGATATACGCGGCCTCGTCGCGGGCGCGCGCGCGATGGACGAGCGCTGCCTCACCGATGACATATCAGACAACCCCGCGCTTCTGGAAGCGGCGCTTATGTACCTTACGATGAAGTGGGGCGCCAATATTTCCGTAATGATGCCGTATTCCGATTCGCTAAAGCTTATGAGCGACTGGTACGCGCAGCTTTGGGCCGAGAGCCTCGGAAAGAACACAACCCTCACCGGCGAGCGCGTAAACGTCGGTCAGACCCCGGTAAAGACGCTTGGCGTTACCGACCAGCACTCCCAGCTACAGCTTTATACCGAAGGCCCGTACGACAAAGTGGTGACATTCCTGAAGGTCGAGAATTTTAGAAAGACCACGAATATACCCCACGGCGTCGATGACATACCCACTATAGCCTTCCTAGGCGGCAAGACGCACAACCAGCTCATAGAGGCTGAGCGCCAGGGAACCGAATACGCGCTTTACCGCGCGGGACGCATGAGCCAGACGATAACGCTCGACGAGGTAAACGCCGACACGATAGGACAATTGCTCTATTTCTTTGAGATGGTCACCGCCTATACCGGGCAGCTTCTCAATATCGACGCGTTCAATCAGCCGGGCGTCGAGGAGAGCAAGGTCGCGTCCTACGCCGTTATGGGCTTCGACAGCGAAAAACACAGCATGAAGCGCGAGGAAATGAAATCCAAGCCCGCGAGCAAGGACATCTACATACTGTAAAACGCAATATGGCGCGGACAGGGCGGTTATGCACCGTCCTGTATTTTTTTCGTCTATGCTATATGGCGTTGACTATCAGTATATTTTTTGGTATAATGACGACATACGGTAGAGTGGAGGTTAACAATGAATAGTAAAAAGCGCATTGTAATGTTGCTGTTATTGGTACTTATGCTCTTTTGTGCTGATTTGGCTTTCGCTCAAACCGATGATACTCCGGAAGACGACGCGGCGATACCGGTTGAAAGCATAACTTTTTCGACCAACAGCAAAATGTTGGCCAAGGATAAAAGATGGTTTCTGTCCGTCACGGTGAATCCTCAAACCGCCGATAATCCCGCTCTCGAATGGATTATAACGGATAGCTCGGTGGCCACAATAATAGATGCGACGCAGGAAGGCGTATGGATACACACCACAGGCGCGCCCGGGAGCAGAACCAGAATCATAGCCCGGGCCACCGACGGAAGCGACGTGCAGGCTCGCTGCATAATATCCGTCACCGCGCCCGTGGAGGATATCATAATGTGGACCGTGAACGACCAGGATACGCTCATCGTAAACGAATCGGTTCGCCTTTTGGCGTCAGTTCTGCCTTCCGACGCCTCAAACGAGCTTATATGGACTGTATCCGACGAATCCAGGGCTTTACTGTCCCAGCCCTCCTCAAACGGCGTTACCATTACTGGAATAAGCGGCGGAAACGTTCGCGTCACCGCCCGTTCACAGGACGGCTCTTCGTATTACAAGAGCTTTGAAATATTCGTCAGGGTGCCCGTAGACTCCGTATATCTGCCTGAAAGCGCCAACGTATTCATATCGAGTACAATTAAACTTAAACCCGGCCTCTCACCCGCCGACACCACGGACACTACTATTCGCTGGAGAAGCAGCAACGAAAGCGTCGCCACCGTCGATGAGAAAGGCGTCGTTACCGGTATCGGCACAGGTCAGGCCAGAATAAGAGCCGTTTCTTCGGCGAACTCGAGCGTTTATGGGGAATGCCTTGTCACGGTCACGCGCCCGATTTTACTTCTGAACCTCACCACGGCTCATCCCGTAATAGGCACGGGAGGATCCACCCAGATAATCGCCACCATCGCCCCCTATAACGCGACAAATAAGTATATCAATTGGACGGTTAGCGATACAAGCGTCGCCACCGTCGATTCCATAGGAATAGTTACCGGCCTTAAAGCGGGTACGGTCATAGTTACCGCCCATTCCCTCGACGGATCGAGGGTCATGGGCGTATTGCCCATAGAGGTGCGCGACGCGCTTGAATCCATATCCCTTCCGGCGGAGAAGTCGCTTTATCCGGGGCAATCCACGAAACTCGCGCTTACCGCGTCGCCTCATGGCATTAAGGTTGACGGCGTGTTCTGGTCGTCGTCCGATCCGTCGGTAGTAGAGGTATCCGACGACGGGGTTATTACCGCCATAGCGCAGGGCAAAGCCACCATAGCGGCGGCGGCTGGAAACGCCATCAACGCGACATGTGAGGTCACCGTTTCCGAGGTGATAAGCGACGTAAGGGTTTTTGCGCCCGACGAAATGGAGATATATAATAACAGCGTATACGAGATGTATATAGGCGACAGCTTTGAGTTGTCCGCACAAACGCAGCCTATAACGTCGTTTTGTACGATAAAATGGCGCAGCGCCAACCCAGGCATAGCCGCGATCAACTCGGAGGGGGTGCTCAACGCCAAATCCTCCGGCACGGCGCGAATTACCGTATCCGCCATCGACCCGAACACCGCGCGTACCATAGCCTCTAAAAGCTTCAGGGTCAATGTCACAAAGCCCATAACCAGCGTAACACTGCCGGAGGAAACGATCGTTTTACTGTCGCGACAGACAAAGCTGACGCCCGTAATCAAGCCTTCGAGCGCCGCCGATAAGGTATTGGCGTGGGCCTCCAGCAACGATAGCGTCGCAAGCGTCGAAAACGGCGTCGTTACCGGCAATTCCATCGGAAGGGCGATGATAACCGCCACGAGCAGCAATCTCATCGTCGGCATAACAAACGTCACCGTCGTTCAGCCCGTAGAAAGCATAGAACTGACGCTTCCTGAACACATATCAAAAATAAAGGCGGGCGATTCGTTTAATATATCCGCAAACGTATTTCCTGAAACAGCCAGTCAAAAGGTCTCCTGGAAAAGCAGCAACGCCGCGGTCGCCAAAGTGGACGCACACGGAAAAGTCACCACCCGAAAGGGAGGACAGGTCACAATAACCGCCTCGGCGATCGACGGCAGCGGCGTGAAGGATTCGATAAAATTAAATATATCGGTCGCGGTCAACGGCATTAATATTAAAAAGACCATAACCGAACTGTTCCTCGGCGGAGGCGACGACTTCTCATCGACCCTGATAAAGCCACAAATCACACCGCAGTCCGCAACCGACTATATAATAAACTGGTATTCGAGCGATATGTCCGTTGCAACCGTAGAAGACGGGTTGATTCGCGCGGTCGCGGAAGGCGTATGTACGGTAACGGCCGAGGCGGAGGGCAATCGCGACAGCATCATCGTCAGCGTCATGCGGCTGCCGAGCTATATATCGCTGCCGTTTGAATCCTTGTCAATAAATGTCGGCGATAAGGTTTCCGTGGCGACCGACTTGAGCTTCGACGGAAGCGATACCTACATAAAATGGAAAACCTCCAGAAAAGGCGTCGCCACTATAAACAAGGACGGCCTTATTAAGGCAAAGAAAGCGGGAAGGACTATTATAACCGCCGTCACTCGAAACGGGCACAAGGCGTCCTTTATGCTCACAGTCACAAAATGAGGGGGATAAACGAATGAAAATGGTTTCCTGGAATGTCAACGGGCTTCGCGCCTGCTACGGCAAGGGCTTTTTGGACAGCTTTTACGCGCTCGACACCGACGTCATATGCCTGCAGGAGACGAAAATGCAGCCCGGCCAACTGGATTTGGACATCCCCGGATATGCGCAATATTATAATTCCGCGCAAAAGAAAGGGTATTCCGGAACCGCGGTATTTACGCGAATCAAACCCCTCAGCGTGAAATACGATATGGGAATTGAGGAACACGACCGCGAAGGGCGACTCATAACCGTCGAGTTCGAGGATTTCTTTCTCGTCAATTGCTATACGCCCAATTCGCAAAACGAGCTAAAACGCCTGGATTACAGGATGCGCTGGGAGGATGACTTTCGCGAATATCTCGTAAGGCTCGACGGCATCAAGCCAGTCACAATCTGTGGTGACCTTAATGTCGCCTTAAATGAGATAGACTTAAAAAACCCCAAGACCAATCACAAAAACGCGGGCTTCACCGACGAGGAACGCGGAAAGCTAAGGGAGCTTCTCGACGCGGGCTTTATAGACAGCTTCAGATACTACTATCCCGATAAGGCGGGGGCTTATACCTGGTGGAGCTATATAAGAAACGCCAGAGCTACCAACGCGGGATGGCGCATAGACTACTTCCTCGTTTCCCGAAAGCTCGAAAGCCGCATGGCATCCGCCGCAATACATGACGAGGTATTCGGGTCGGATCATTGTCCGGTAGAGTTGGTTTTAAGTTAAAGGACGCGGGAGCATAAAAAGGGTAACCGCGCAACCGCAACGACGCGGGCGTTCAGGGCTACAGGGTTCGTTGTCGCGCAACCCGCGAAATTACGCAGCTCACGCTATATAAACACGGCTGACGTAGGGGCGGCGCATTGGGAACGGCCAAACCAACACTCGGCCGCAAACCCGAAGATTACAGGCCGGCGGGAGCGCAATGCGCTCCCCTACGGGTTCCTCCCCTGTACGCCGGCGTCGTTGCGTGTCATTTATTTATCAGCCTTCATTTACCTTTCCATCATA
>JAUNBY010000258.1 GCA_030526935.1 Clostridia bacterium | reverse complement strand
TTATATGTATTTTATAACAATTCATATCGCGTGTCAAGTAAAATGCACAGGCGCTAATATGGAGAAGGACGCCGATGCCGGCGTCCTGTGTTTATTGATTATCCCGTTCTTTAATCCATTCCACCCAATCATCAATAACGTCGCCTGTGTCGGCGGGTTTTTGCCTGTGCACAGGCAACAGATCCTCGTAGGAATTAGCGACCTCGTCGCTCATGGGCTGCGCCTGAACAAGTCCCGTCATATCCGTAGCGCTCGCCGCGGGATCGACCTCGCCAAGCGCGGGAAGATCGACCGGCCTGATCAAATTATCGTTTGACATGCAATCACCACTCCTTTTAAATATTTATGTCCACGCGAAAAAGGCCGTATACGCGAATGCATCGCTTTGGGTATATAAAATCGTTTTTGTCGGAAAGCTATGAACATGGAGGTGATACGATGAATCTTCTGAAGGACGGAGAAATGCCCATAGGACTCTCAATGGCGCTCGCGGAAAACTTAGAGGCCATGAAGCGCTTTTCGAATTTGTCCGCACAGCGCAGAACCGACGTTGTGCGCCGCGCCCGGGACGTCGAGTCGCGCGAGGAAATGCAAAACCTCGTCAATTCACTCATGGAGTAACCCGAACGCGGCAAAACAAAGCTTAACGGGCAGGTCGCACTCGCGCTGTTGCCAAAGGCGAACGCGGCATATATGTCAGTCCTCGGGTAAAATCAGCTCGCGAAGCTGTTTGTCCTCGAACGAGACTATTCGCGTGGCGACCTGCCGGATAAACCAGCGGTCGTGACTGACGAACGCCAGAGTACCCTCGTACGCCTTGAGCATATCAGCCAGGGCTTCAAGCATGAATATATCCATGTGATTCGTAGGTTCGTCGAGAAAGAGCAAATTCGCGTCGGAAACCAGCAATCCCGCGAGCGCAACCTTTGCCATTTCACCTCCGGAAAGAACCCGCGCTAATTTAAAAACCGCGTCGCCCCGAATATTAAGCCAGGCCAGAACCGTCCGAGCCGTCGATTCATCGCTTACGCAATGGCGCATAACATTTTCAAGCGCCGTACGTTCCATATCTAGCGTTAGCGCGTAGTCCTGAGTGAAAACCCCGAGCTTTGCCAGCGGGTGTATATATACGCCCCGTACTTTATTTCGAATAGCGTTGAGAAGCGTGGTCTTTCCGCACCCGTTTGGCCCGACGAGCGCCGTTCGAGAACCGGTTGGGAGCAGTATACTCGCGTCTTGCAGCAGCGTGCGCCTTTCGAATCCGAGCGTTATTCCGCTCGCTTCCAGGGCGTATCTCGCGGGTATTGGGCTATTGGCGCCAAGGCGCATGACGATGGATACGTCCTCGCGCGGACGCCTTTTTTCTTCGAGATGGTCAAGCCGCGACGCCATGGCTTTTCCGGCGTTGCCTATCCGCGCTTTAACGGCTGTTGACTCGCGCTTATGCAACCGCGCCTCGCTGTTGCCCATTCGCCCGGGCGTCTTTTTTACCTGCGCGGCGCGTTCGCGCGTGCGCTGTATGGACTTTTTAAGCCGCGTCCTCTCGCTTTTATACTTTTCATACTCTAAACGCTCATAGTCGCGGTTTTGTTCCTTTTGCCGCTTGTAATCCGAATAGTTTCCGGAATAAACCGTAACCCTTCCGTCCTCCAATTCCCATATGGTATCTACCAGATCGTCCAAAAGCGCCCTGTCGTGACATACAAGTATAAGCGCCCCTTTCCAGCCACGAAGCCTCTTTGTAAGACTTTCGACGCCTTCGGTGTCCAAACTTGCGGTCGGCTCGTCCGCAAGGAGTATGTGAGCGCCTTGCGAAAGCGCGCCCGCAATACGCCGCCTCGTCTTTTCGCCTCCGGACAGTTCCTTGCCGCCCGATCGCACTTTAAACTGCGCCGATAATTCCATATCGCCGCAGTCGACAAATCCACCCTCGTCTGTTTGGCTTATGACCGACACACTCGCCAGTCTTCTCACGTTTCCGGCATCTGGAGTAATTTCTCCCGACAGCACCTTTATAAGCGTAGATTTTCCCGCGCCATTTTCTCCTACAAGTCCAACCCGCTCGCCGTCGTAGAGGCTGAGCCTTTCGACGTCGAGGACTATTCTGCCGGCGTATTCAACCTTTATATTATTTGCTTCAAGCCAAAGCCGCACCATAATAAACCTCCGTTTCAACGAGTTTCAAGCGGAGGTTCCCATGGCAAACAAAAGCGCAAAAAAGGCGCTCTCGCGACTCAAGGAACCTCCGGACAGCACAATTGAGGCGGATAACACCGCCGTACATCGTCAAGCCGTCCAATCAGTTCCTCATCAGCGCAAATACCGCCCTTCATTTGATGTGATTATGATAACATAGCCCGGGAGATGTGTCAAGGCTGTTTTTTCATCAAACTAATGATCTCCGCCTCATCTTTTTCCAATCAACTTAAATAACTTTGTGAAATTATCGGCGTTATTCAGTTCTTCCCAAGTTGACGTATATACATTGCCCAAATAATCATCGTCTGATGTATATAGCCATACCCTGTCTTTGGATGCAATCAGCGAAAACTCTGCCTTTAGCTGTCGCGCGTAGCTTCTTGCCTGTATCATCGCTTCTTCCATTGCGCCTTTGTTTGGAATGCTGTACTTGGCTTCAATCAAAGCGAATGCCGTCTGGCGGCCCCTGGCTGTATTCGGAAGCAACACAAAATCCGGTATCAGACAGCGGTTGTGATTGCCGATTTCCATATACAGTTGTGTCGCGTAATCATCCGTCGTATAACCAAGTCTGGTTATTAGAGGCTTAATCAACTTGTTTTCGACGTCCTTTTCGTTCGAGAAATCCTGATTCGCGTCCGTAATATGGAATTCAAGCTTCGGCGCATCCGATTTTGCCAAATCAACCAAACGATTATATTCTGACGGCTTTAATTCTACGCCGTTGACACCCTGCATATTCTTTCGAACTATCGAAACGCTTCTGAAAATATCGTCTTCTTTGAGTTGCCTTTGATTTATTCGCGTTATGCGTACCGGATTCGATATATACGCGCATCTGTAGTAATAAAAAAACGGGTCGTTAAATCCGATAGAAACGCTTCTCCAGAATGAATCTATGGCGCTGACGGGAGTTTTCAAGTACATTACAATCATATCACCAACGCGGGTATCGGGATTGCACTGCCAGCAGGTTATGGTGTTTTCGTTATAATCCAAATAGCTGTCATTTGCTGAGCCGCCTATAAAAAACGCGCTTTTGGGTTCGGGTAAATCTTTGATTATATAGCTGTATATGCCGCCGATATAGTTTACAGCGAAATCATATAGAAACGCGCACAATTCAAACGGCGACATATCGTGCTTTTCCCTGAATTCGAGTAATGCCGCGCAGATTTCACCATAGTAATAAAACCTATCCTCATAATTCTTTTTTGCGGGTATGGGCGGCAGTTTAATATCAAACTCTGCTGAAATCATTTCGAGGATATTGAAATTATGTTTAAAGTAATAGGGCGTAAACAGCGAGGGTATCTCGATAGCCAAAAACGTCGAAAAGTATTCCATAGAACCGGAAAAATACTCGAATACTTTCTGAGCCGAGTAATCGTCCTCGCCTTTTATACTCTTGTAAATAAATTGAAGCGCGGATTCTATCGTATATTCTCCATGTTCCAATAAAGACAGATTATCATTCAAATCTTGAGCAATCCCTTGCAATTGCTCGCGAGTTTCATTTATTATCGCCTTTACCGGACAATAGACCTCCCTGAATTTGCATATGCTTATGATAAAATCTTCAGAAAACTCCGAAGTAAGATTCCTTTCAAAGCTCTCGACAATCCCTTTACCGCCGGCGTTGAGATATGTACGCCATATATAATCATTGAACACGGCATCCTCCTGATATAGTCCGGGATTAACCAACCGGCCAACAGTGCGACAAAGGCCGTCGCGGACAGTAAGCGGCGGCCTTTGCTTTCGCGCGTCGATGTACGCGATCTGTCATCATCCAGGCGCGTTCAAAACCGTCAATCCTCGGGTTTATCCTCGAGAGTAAGGGGGTAATCTCCGAGGCGCGTGACCTCGAAGCCGTTCTTCTTAAACTCCTCGTAGTCGAACGCTTCCAGTTCATCATAGGCAAGTTTATGGAACTCATAGAAATTGTGCCACCACTCATAGCCGTCGCCAAGGTTGTGATTGAGGAACGCCTCGGCTATCTCTATGCCCATTTGAGGAGCTACGTAGAACGCGCCCATGGCGAGTACGTTGCAGTTGTTGCCCGTAATCGCGCGAAGCGCCGCCGGGACGCTTTCCACTACCGCCGCGTGTACATGGGGGCATTTGCTCGCCGCGACATGTATGCCCATGCCCGTCCCGCAGAATAACAGCGCGCGCTCGAATTCGCGCTCCGCTATCTTGGCTCCGACTTTGAGTCCTATGCGGTGGAACATTTCAGGATCGGCTTCATCGGCGGACTTTACGCCTATATCTGTCACCGTCCAGCCCTTTTTACGCAGATGCGCCACGACCGCTTCCTTAAGCGGAAATCCCGCAAAATCCGCGCCGACTACGACTTGCTTGTCCTTTACGGTTTTCATAATTATGCCTCCTAATCAAAATTGGCGCATATCGACGTGCGTCGATATGCACATACAATTACATTTTGATTATACCACAACATTCCGGCGTTTTCAAGCGCCGCACCGTGATT
>JAUNBY010000257.1:3670-4715 GCA_030526935.1 Clostridia bacterium | reverse complement strand
AGTCCTCCCGACGCCAAGAAATATGAAAGTTACGCATATTTAACAACCGCAATAGTACAGGTTACATTCACGGTACCATAAACAAATCACGTTTATAAATTCTATGAATTGTGATATAATGACTATGGGTTGTATATACTATACCGCAATCGCAAATGATATGCCGTAAGGTGGTTATAGATGAAAAAAATCTCGAGAAACCTGATGGTAATCGGCCTGTTGTTCTTTTTGCTCGCGGGACTGGCGCTGAGCGTATGGATAGCCGTCGAAAGATTCGAGGACATAGCCATGACGCGCGCCGAGGAGGTCATGATAGACAGCGCCGACGAACAGGCGGCCACGCTCAAGGCGATTTTGGCCGGCCAGATTGACGCGCTCGGCGTAGCTGCGAGCGCCGTAGTCAATTCGGATATGACGCTCGACGCGGTAAGCGAAAGGCTTGAAATCATCTCCGGCCCCTTTTACTGCGAGAGCCTCGCCTTCGCGACGACGGACGCGAATATATACGCGACCGCCGGGAGTTCATACCCGGATATCGGAAAATACGTCATCGAAACCGCGCTTACGGGAAAAAACGCCATACAGAAGGTGCGCGGTTACCTTAACGAGGATCCCATACTGTTTATCGCCGTGCCCTGCTATCGCGACGGCAATGTAATAGGCGCGCTGAGGGCGGCGTACAGGGAGAATATCATAAGGGAAATGCTCGACAGCCGCGCCTATGGAGGCGACGGATACTCTTTCATCATCGATTCCGGCGGAAATATCGTTATTAACTCCGAAATATCCTCGCGCCTGTCCAATTACTCCAATATAATGAACTACCTCGCGAGGGCCGCCTTCGAATCCGGCTATTCCCGCCAGTCTATGCTCAACGACCTCGCCGCGGGGCGCCAGGGAACCGTTCGCTTCTCGCACTCGGGCGAGAATTACATAGCCGCCTACGTCCCCATGCGCGACGAAGGCATTTCCGGAATGGACTGGTTTGTCGTCAACGTAATCGACGGGGTCAGAACCAAATCTCACGTCGATTCCTACAAAGCCG
>JAUNBY010000257.1:0-3660 GCA_030526935.1 Clostridia bacterium | reverse complement strand
CTGGCCGTCGCGGTATTCGCCGCGTTCAGCCTCGCGGCGCTCACTACGTTTATACTGTTTGAAAAATACACGAGAAAGCGCATACTGTACGACAAAAAACTCATAAGCCTTCGCGAGAAGCGCTATAGCCTCGTCGTCGCCGAGAGCGGGCGCGAGGTGTTTCAATACGACGTAAAAACCGGCTCCATCCATCGAGACAGCATACTCTACGACTACTTCGGCTCCGACGGCGACATCGCGAACTGGCGCGAATACATAGCCTCCTCGCCCGCCGCCGACGAGGAAAACAAAGCCATACTCACGGACATGTTCGCCCGCGTAGACGCCGGCGAAAGCCCCCTGACGTTCGACGTTCAACTCATACACCCGAACGGAACGCGCGACTGGAACCGTTTTCATATAAACACTATCTTCGCGGATGGAAATATCCCCGTCACCGCCGTCGTCTCGTATTTCAACTGCACCTATCTGCACGACAGGGAGCTTGCGTATCACAAGTGGCAGTTGGAGGTCAAAAGGCTTGAAAAGGAGTTCGTCGCCCGCATTTACTGGGACATAACCTCCGACGCCGTGGAAGAGGCGCAGTGCGATTCGCATCCCTCTCTGGCATGCGCTGACATGGGGCTTGAACGCTGGGCGCGCGAATACGCCGATTCGCGCGTCGCAAGGGACGACAGACAGGCTTATTGCGCGTTTTTCACCATCGACAGATTGCTCGGCGCGTTTGAGCGCGGAGTCGAAAGCGAGTCGATAGATTACCGTGAAACGAGCTCCGAGGGCGAAATATGGCTCCGGCTTACCGTGTATCTGACGAGGCATCCGCAGACGGGCGAGGTAAAGGCGTGCTTTTTATACCAGGATATAGACCAGCCTAAGCGCGAGCAGCTTGAAATAGTCGCCCGAAGCGAAATGGATTCCCTCACCGGGGCGCTCAATCGCGAGGCGCTCGCCGCGAGGATAGATAAAATGATAAGCGAAAATCCCGCATCTACCCACGCCATGCTCATGATCGACGTTGACGGCTTCAAGGCGGTAAACGACCTGCTCGGCCACGACGAGGGCGACGAGGCGCTCAGGGAAATCGTTCGCATAATAAAAAGCTGCCTTCGCCCGGACGACCTCGTAGGGCGCATAGGCGGCGACGAGATAATGCTGATGCTCAAGGACATACCTTACGATTCCGTCATACGCAAAAAGGCCCGGCAACTTTGCGATTTGCTCAACTTCAGCGTCCGCGACAAGGTGGAAATATCGGTAAGCATAGGCATAGCGCTTTACCCGAGCGACGCGAGCGACTACGACGAATTGTACAGGCGCGCGGACACCGCGATGTACAAAGCCAAGGCAAATGGCAAAAACGGCTTTTTCTTCTTCAGCGGCATAACCCTCGACTCGGCGGCGAAGGCTCGCGCGCAAAACCCTTCGGGCGAACCCGAATATTTTTCCTCCGCGGTAAACAGGCGCGTCGTCTACCTTGGCGACAGCGACGAAAACGCCGCGTCGATATCGAGCGCGCTTTCGCCGCAGGTCGACGTCATAGTCACCGGGGATCCCCGCCGGGCGAGCGTCTATATGCGTTCAAGCGCGAAAAACGTATGCATAGGCATAGTGGATTTTCAAAATATCGAAAGCCAGCTCGCGGCGATAAAGGCGTGCCGTATCGGAGCTGACCTTCCGCAGACGCCCCTTCTGGCTTTGGTAGACCATGGCGATCACCGTTCGGCGAACGACCTTATAACGGCGGGCGCGTCGGACTTTCTGCAAAGGCCCGTCGAAGCGCAGGTGCTGCGGATGCACCTGGACGCCTGCGCCATAAGGTATAAAAAGGACCTCGAGAATTATAACGCGAAATATCAGAGCTTCAGGCGCGAGGAAGAGGACAACTACAGCCTCATGATGTCGGCGATTGGTTCGGCCATGGTGGTAAACGACGTCGCGAACGGGCTTTTTACCTATAATTCGCACATAGAAAGCCTCTTGTCGGGCACATACGACGACAGGCCGCTCTGGTCGATACTCCCGGGCGACATGGTCGCGCGTTCGACGGATGTCAATAAGATGAAAAACCTCGTCTTGCGCCTGTCCAACAATCCCAGCGCCTCGAAAGACGAAATGAACGTCATGCTCAAGACCGCCGCGGGCGAGAGGCACAGTTTCCGCTTTCAGGCGCTCAAGCGGCAAGGCCAGGACGCGTCGAAGATGATACTCGTCTTCACCGACATAAACGAACAGACGCAGAAGATAAACATGCTCACGCTGCGCTCCCAGCGCGATTCTCTCACGGGGCTTTACAGCCGCGAGGCCTTTTTCGAGAAGGCGGACGAACTCATCTCTCAAAAGCCCTCGGGGTATTACTCCATACTCGCCATAGACCTCGACGACTTCAAGCTTATAAACGAGCAGTTTGGCCGCGGCGAAGGCGACCGTCTCTTAAAGGGCATGGCGGAGCGAATGGCGCGCTCTGCCCACTCGAGCGGCGGGCTAGTCGGGCGCGTTTACGCCGACAATTTCGCGGTCATATGCCCCTCGGAGCATATCTCCAGCTTCTACGACATTATCAAAACCCCGCTGTCGGGCGCTAACCGGCACACGGCGTTTTTCATCTCCTCGGTGCACATCGGCCGCTGCGTAGCCACACAGGGGCGAACGGCGACGGATATATACGACCGCGCGACAATCGCGCGCAACAGCGTCAAAAGGCGCTACGACAAGCGCGTAGCGGATTTCGACGAACATATGCTCGAAGCCGGGGTTCAGGCGCAGTCTATGGCGAACGAAATGGACGAAGCCCTGGCGCGGGGGCAGTTCGAGGTATGGTATCAGCCTCAATACGACATACGCACGGGAGAAATCATCGCCGCCGAAGCTCTGACGAGATGGATGCGCCCTCATTACGGCATAGTCGCCCCGGGCGAATACATCCCTCTTTTCGAGAAAAACGGCTTTATCTACAAGCTGGATCTTTACGTCTGGGACATAGTCGCCAAAACGACGGGACGCCGCATAAAGCAGGGAAAGAAGGTCGTTCCGGTATCGGTCAACATATCCGGCTTCGACATCCGCCAGAGCGATATAGCGGACGTATTCGCCGAAACCGCCTCCCGCCACGGGGTGGATGCCAGGTATATGCGCATTGAGTTGAGCGAAAAGACGTTCACAAATCTCCCCGAATCCGCCATGGAGACGATTAAAAGGCTGCGCGACATGGGGTTTACGCTCTGCATGGACAGCTTTGGCGCGAACGGCACGTCTTTGAGCGCCATTAAAAGCGGCATTGTGAGCGCCATAAAGCTCGACGCTGGACTTTTGAAGGACATAAGCAATTGTTCCCGCGCGGCGGGCGTAATCGACTCCTTAGTCAAACTGGCCGCCAATATGGATATGGACGTCATCGCCAAGGGCATCGAAAGCCAGTGCCAGATAGAAAGCCTCAAAAAAGCGGGCTGCGACATGGGACAGGGCTTCGGATATACAAAGCCCATGGCCGGCCGCGACTTCGAGGAATTGCTCGACGGCTGACGCGCGCGGCGACAGCCACGCGGATTAAGGGGAACGGCGTAGCCCGCGGTCGGCTTGCGGCCGACAGCGGGCGGCACATTGGGAACGGCCAAACTGACGCTCGGCCGCAAACCCGCGGATTACAGGCTGGCGGGCGCGCAC
>JAUNBY010000005.1 GCA_030526935.1 Clostridia bacterium | reverse complement strand
GCCCCACAGCGCGAACTTCCAGTCCGCGCCGTGCCAGAGTCCCGTCAAAGACCACACGACAAACATATTGAAAATCGCGCGGAATTTGCTCTTTACGCGGCTTCCGCCCATCGGGAAGAAGAGATAGTCCCTGAACCACGTGCCCAGCGATATATGCCACCTGCGCCAGAACTCCGTTATGGAGCGGGATACCATCGGGAAGTCGAAGTTTTCCAGGAAGTGGAAGCCGAACATGCGCCCAAGCCCTATCGCCATATCGGAATAGCCCGAAAAGTCGAAATAGACCTGCCACAGATAGGCTATGGCTCCGAGCCACGAGGAGGCGAAGGATATCTCCGCGATTGTCATAGCGAAAGCTCCGTCGGCTAAAAGCGCCAGGTTGTTGGCTACGAGAACCTTTTTAGCCAGTCCCACTATGAAGCGCCGCGCGCCCTCCTCAAAGTCAGCGAGCGTTTCGGCGCGGTCGCTGATTTCCGTCGCTATGGTCTGATAGCGGACTATGGGTCCGGCTATGAGCTGCGGGAAGAACGATATGTAGAGGCAGACGTGCATAAAGCTCTTTTGCGCCTCGCCATGTCCCCTGTACACGTCGATTATGTACGAAAGCGCCTGAAACGTGAAAAACGATATGCCTATCGGGAGTATTATTTGCGGCACATATATCGACAGGCCAAATAGACTGTTCGCGGTGTTTAAAAGCATCATCAGGTATTTAAACACGCCGATCAGCGCCAGGTTGAAAATTATGCCCAGCGTAAGTACGAGCTTTTTGGCGCGGGGCTCGTTTGCGCGCTTATCGATGGCAAGCCCGCAAAGCCAGTTTACGGCGATTGAGAAGAGCATGACGAACACGAACCACGGCTCGCCCCAGGCGTAAAACAGCAGGCTCATTATCGTCAGGAACATATTTTTCTGTTCGCGCTTTTTGAATATCAGAAAGTTGCCTATAAACACTACGGGCAGAAAAAAGAACAGGAATACGGAACTGGAAAAAACCACCCTGCCTACCTCCTTGCCTCCAATACCAGCGAGCGGACTCTCGCTTGGGAGGACTTGCTTCGTAATAACTGATTCGGACTCCCAAAACCAATTTCTTTCGATAAGCCGCGACTATTGCGACGGCAACCTTTAATATGAGCCATATGTCGTGGCGCGGGGGCTGGAAACGGACTTTCGTCGCGCTTGACATAACCATATTACCATAAAAACCGCGCTTTGTCGACAGGGATGCGCGCGGCGTTTGCCCGGCGCTTTCAGCCGCGCTCCGGCAAAGCGCCGCGCTTTTCCACGCCGTCCTCAACGCCTGACTCCGGGGAATCTGAAATACGCCCTCGCGTTTTCGCAGCATATATTCTTGACCATAAGGCCAAGCGTCTCACGGTCGCGGGGAAACATCCCGTCTTCGACCCACTTGCCGATGAGATTGCAGAGTATTCGCCTGAAATACTCGTGCCGGGGATAGCTTATAAAGCTGCGGCTGTCGGTGAGCATGCCCAAAAAGCCCGCGAGATAGCCATTGTTGGCCAGCGAGCGCATCTGCTTTTCCATGCCGTCGATATGGTCGTTGAACCACCAGGCGCTGCCCTGATGAACCTTTGTGAACCCCGCCCCCGTCTGGAAGCAATTGACAACGCTTTGAACGATATCGTCGTCGTTCGGGTTGAGGCTATAGACGATCGTGCGGGGAAGCTCGTCCCCGAAAGACGCCAGAAAATCGGCGAGCTGCCCCGATATCTGACGGTTATCCATGCAGTCAAATCCGGCGTCCGGTCCGAGGGAGCGGTAAAACGAGGGGCTGTTGTCCCTCTTGCAGCCGTAGTGCAGTTGCATAGCCCAGTCGAGCTTATTATATCGCCTGCCGAGCGTCTGAAGCATATAAGTCCTGTAGCCGAGCGCCTGAGACTGATTGACCGCCTCTCCCGCCAGGCGCGACTTCAATATGCCGTCGGCCTCCTTTTCGGACGCGGGGACGTACATAACGTATTCCAGCGCGTGATCGCTCAGGCGGCAGCCGTTTTGATGAAAGTAATCCATTCGAGAGAAGAGCGCCTCTTTGAGCGATTCCATATCCTTTATGTCCACGCCCGCGGCTTTTGAAAGCGCGCCTATATAATCCGTGAAGCCGGGCTTTTCGATATTGAGCGCCTTATCGGGGCGCCACGCGGGGAGGACGGTCGTTTTGAAGTCCTTCGCGTCTTTAAGCTTTTGGTGGTACTCGAGGCTGTCGGCGGGGTCGTCGGTCGTGCAAAGCGCCTCGACGTTCGAGGACATTATGACGTTTCTCGGGGTAAATTCGTTCGACGCGAGCTTTTCATTGCATAATTCCCAAGCGCGCGAAGCGCTCTTGCCGTCGAGCGTTTCGTCGAACCCGAAGTACCGCTTGAGCTCGAGGTGGCTCCAGTGGTAAAGGGGATTGCCTATCGCGAAGGCCAGCGTTTCGGCCCATTTCTGAAACTTATCCCTCTCCCCCGCGTTTCCGGTTATGAATCTCTCATCGACTCCCGCCGCGCGCATGAGCCGCCACTTGTAGTGGTCGCCGCCAAGCCAGAGCTTCGTTATCGTCCCAAACTTCGCGTTTTCACAGATTTGGGCGGGATTGAGGTGGCAATGATAGTCGATTATGGGCTGAAGCTTCGCGACATTGTGAAAAAGCTCCCTCGCCGTATCGTTGTGGAGCAAAAAGTCATCGTCAATAAACCCTTTCACATTAGGCTCCCCCTTTCGCGTCCAGTTTTTTTGCGCGCTTATTGCACGCCTGACACTCCCCCCGGCATCCCGGGCACTTACCCCGGGAACGAACCGCGCGCCGTATGGCGAAAACGAGCCATACGGCGAGAAGCGCGATTATGATAATATCCACGGCTCTCATCAGAATATCCTGAGTATCAGCGCTATCACAAACGCCACAAGCCACGCGATGACGCACTGCATGACGGACGCTAACACGGCCTTTGTCCTCGAGTTAAGTTCACGCCTTATGACGCCTATGGACGCGACGCACGGCGTATAGAGCAGCGTGAACGCCAGAAACGCCACGGCGGTCTCGGTGGAAAACACCGCCGGCAGCGCGCCCGCGACGTTGGCCGAGCCCAGCAGTATGCCGAACGTGCTCACGACCGATTCCTTGGCGACAAAGCCCGATATGAGCGCCGTGGCACAGCGCCAGTCGTTAAAGCCCAGAGGCGCGAACACCGGGGCAATGAAACGGCCTATGCCCGCGAGAAGGCTCAATGAACTGTCGGCGACAACGTTTACGCGCGCGTCGAACGTCTGTAAAAACCATATGATTATGGTCGCGATGAATATGACGGTGAAAGCCCTCTGAATAAAGTCCATGGCCTTGTCGCGCATGAGAAGGAGCACCGTCTTGACCGAAGGAAAGCGGTAGTTGGGAAGCTCCATCACGAAAGGCACGGGATTTCCCTTAAACGCTGTTCTCTCAAGCACGACGGCGGCGACTATACCCGTCGCTATGCCCAGCGCGTAAAGCCCTATCATCACAAGCCCCGCGTATCCCGGAAAAAACGCGGCGGAGAACACCGCGTATATGGGTATCTTAGCTGAGCAGCTCATAAAGGGGGTCAGGAGCATGGTCATCGTCCTGTCGCGCCTGGAGGAAAGCGTTCTCGTCGCCATCACCGCCGGAACCGTACATCCGAAACCTATGAGCATGGGGACTATGCTCTTTCCCGAAAGCCCCAGCTTTCTGAGCGGCCTGTCCATGACGAAGGCCACGCGCGCCATATACCCCGTATCCTCCAACACCGACAGAAAGAAAAACAGAACGACTATAAGCGGAAGAAAGCTCAAAACGCTTCCCACACCCTCGAACACGCCGTCTATGACGAGGCTGTGAACCACGGGGTTAAGCCCGTAGCCGGTAAGCCCCGCGTCGGCCGCGTCGCGCAGATAGTCTATGCCGTTCGCCAGGAGATCCGACAGATAGGGGCCTATGACCGAGAACGTGAGGTAGAATATCAGAAACATTATGCCTATGAATATGGGTATGGCCGTCTTGCGCCCGGTGAGCACGCGGTCCATCTTCTCGCTTCTCACGCGTTCCCTGCTCTCGCGGGGCTTCACGACGGTTTCCCGGCACACTCCCTCGATGAAATTATAGCGCATGTCGGCGAGCGCGGCGTTTCGGTCGAGTTCGCGCTCCTGTTCCATCTGAACGATGCTGTGCTCTATCATTTCAAGCTCGTTGGCGTCAAGGGCGAGCTTTTCCTTTATGCTGTCGTCGTCGCCCTCTATAAGCTTCGTCGCGGCGAAGCGGACGGGAAGCCCCGCCGACTGCGCGTGATCCTCGATGATGTGGCAAAGCGCGTGTATGCACCTGTGAACGGGGCCGGGGGCGCAAAAATCGTACACCTTCGGATATACGCGCTTCGCGGCCACCTCTACCGCCACGCGCGTGAGTTCCGTAATGCCCTCGTTTTTGACCGCGCTTATGGGAACCGCGGGAACGCCCAGCATCGCCGACAGTCCCTTTACGTCGATGGAGCCGGAATTTCCCGTCAACTCGTCCATCATGTTGAGCGCTATGACCATGGGTATCCTAAGCTCAATCAACTGAAGCGTCAGATACAGGTTGCGCTCGATATTTGTCGCGTCGATAATGTTGATTATGCCGTCGGGCTTCTGATTGAGTATAAAGTCCCTCGCGACTATCTCCTCGCTCGTATAGGGGCGAAGGGAGTATATGCCCGGAAGGTCTACGACAGAGCATCCTTTAGCCGAGCGTATTTCTCCCGATTTCTGCTCGACGGTCACGCCGGGAAAATTGCCGACGTGCTGATTGGAACCGGTCAGCTGATTAAACAGCGTCGTCTTTCCGCAATTCTGATTTCCAGCAAGCGCAAATATCATACCGTCTCCTCAACTGTTATGCTCTTAGCGTCGTCGAGGCGAAGGGACAGCCTGTATCCCCTCACCATAAGTTCTATAGGGTCGCCCATCGGGGCGGCCTTTTCTATAGTCACCCTCGTCTTTGGTATAAGCCCCATGTCCAACAGCCTGCACCTGAGCGCGCCCTCGCCGCCCACGGCGGTTATAAGCGCGCTTTTTCCGATTGGTAGCTGTGCCAGCGTCATACGCTCACCTCATAGCATTTGTATTCATCGATGCGGTTATTGATTCGGATGCCAAAAGCCCGTTCCTTTTAACCGCGCGACATATGGCAACCTGTAATTAGCGCCATATGTCGTGGCGTGAAGGTTGAAAAGGGGCTTTCGTCACCCTGAACGGTTATTTAGTCAGGCCGTCCAGCGTCGCGCGTATCAGCCCAATGCCGTTCATCTGCGAGAAAAGCGCCTCGGCCCTTTCGCCCAGCCCGTATTTATAAAGGTCAACGCCGAATATTTCCGCGTCTTCAAAAAGCGGACGAAGTTTTGACGCGTCAAACGGCTCCCCAAGCGCAAAATCCGACACTATGCCGCGAAGCCGGTCGAGATTGGGATCGGGCGACGGCTCGAAGTGAAGCCCGTCATCGCCCGTTCCGGTCAGATACCTCGCGTATCCCGCGAAAACCGCGGGTATGTATTTAAGAAAACCCAAATCCTTTTCCCCCCGCGATATATAGGCTTTGAGCGTTTCGCCAAAGCGCACGGGGAGCTTTTTCGACGTGTCGCAGGCTATGCGTTGCGGGGTATCGGGAACAAAGGGATTGGGAAAGCGCGTGCGAATCACCTCGTCCAGAAATCCTTTAGCCGACATTATGCCGGGATCGGTGACCACGGGAAGTCCCTCGTCGTAGCCGATGCGCTTTATAAGGGCGACCAGCGCCGGATCCTTCATTTCGTCTGATATGCGTTTGTAACCGAGGAGGCATCCGAATATGGCCAGACACGTGTGAAGGGGATTGAGACAGGTGCAAACCTTCATCCTCTCTATTCGGTCTATGCTCTCGCGGTCGGAGAATATGACTCCCGCGCGCTCAAGAGGAGGCCTGCCGTTTGGAAAATCGTCCTCTATGGCCAGATACTGGCATTCCTCGGCGTTGACCATAGCCGAAACATATGTGTTTTTGGCCGTCACATTTATCTCAACGCCCTCCAGTCCGTCATCCTGAAGCAGCTTCACCACGTCCATGGACGGCCTTGGCGTTATCTTGTCGATCATCGACCATGTAAACGAAATGTCGTTTGAGAGGTAGTCAACAAACCCCGCGTCGGCGACTGAGAGGCTTTGCCAGCTTTGAGCGATCGCCATAACGGAATCGCGGAGTATGGTTCCGTTGTGCGAGCAGTTGTCAAGCGACACCATCGCAAGAGGCGCCTTGCAGGAGATGTACCTGTCGAGAAGCAGCTTTGTGATTTTGCCAATTATCGATACTGGAGCCTCGGCGCTCAAAAAATCCCCCGCGCAGTATTTGAGCGGCGTTTTATCCGCGTCCATAACGGCGTAGCCCTTCTCGGTTATGGTCATGGTCGCCATCTGAAGGCCGGGGGATGTCATAATCTCCGCGACGCGTGACGCGTTTTGCGAATAGCCCATGGCTTCGGTTATGGAAGCTATGATTTGCTTGTCAACGCTCGCGTCCTTTTTAAGGGACACGGCGACGGTTAAATTGTCATAGGGCTTGAACGCGGCGTCGATTATCTCCTCGTCGTAGCACTCGACGACGATTATTCCCGTATCGGTAAGCCCTTCGTCCAAAAGCCTCTGGCAAAGCGCGGCGGGGAAGGCTCTGAGTATATTGCCCGCGCCAAAGTGTATCCATTTGGGGTTCGCCGACGTTTTCCGTCTGACCGCTTCCACGTCGAAAGCCGGCGTCAAATATCCCTTGCCGGCAAACGCGCCGCTTTTGATTTGTTCAAGACTCAGCCTCATATTATCGCTCCTCCCGTTATATCGCGACAATCGCGTACATACCGCCGCGTCACAGCGACATTATACAATATATTCTTCCGTCTATCAAGGAAAATTTAGTTTTGTCATGAGCCGGCGACAAAGAGGTCAAAACATTATGATTGCGCGGGAGCGCCGCGTGTGGTATAATCAGTCATAAGCGATAATTTGACATACCAGGAGGTAAAAACATGGCAAACATCATAGATACTGTATCCCTCGCAGGCTTAGTACCGGTAATAAAGGTCGAGGACGCGGCGGACGCCGTGCCGCTTTGCAAGGCTCTGGCGGCGGGCGGATTGCCCGTGGCCGAAATAACCTTCCGCTCTGCCGCCGCCGAGGAATCCATCCGCAACGTGCATAACGAGCTTCCCGGCGTCATATTGGGAGCCGGAACGGTTCTCACCGTCGAGCAGGTCGACAAGGCAGTCGCGGCGGGCGCGTCTTATATAGTCTCGCCCGGCCTCAACCCCGCGGTCGTGGCTCACTGCGTCGAGATAGGCGTGCCCATTGTCCCGGGCTGTTCAAATCCCTCCGACATAGAGGTTGCCCTGGGATTCGGCATAAAGACCGTCAAGTTCTTCCCCGCCGAGGCTCTGGGCGGATTAAAGACCATCAAGGCCATGTCCGGCCCCTATGGTGACGTTAGCTATATTCCTACCGGCGGAATAAACGAGAAGAACATGATAGAGTACCTGGCGTTTTCAAAGATCAAGGCGGTCGGGGGCAGCTGGATGGTTCCCGCGGACGCCATAGCCGCCAAAGACTGGGACAGGATAGAGGCTTTGACGGCCAACGCCGTCAAACTCGTGCTCGGATTCGAGGTCAAACACGTTGGCGTTAATTGTGACGGCGGGGAGCAGGCGGAAAACAGCGCGAGAATCATGTCCGCCATGTTCGGATGGGAGTATAAACCCGGCGAGTCGTCCTGCTTCGCGGGCGACGGAGTCGAATTCATGAAACGCAATGGCCTGGGAACGCACGGCCATATAGCCGTGGCTACAAACAGCCTTCCCAGAGCCAGATGGAACCTCGAAAGAAAGGGAATAGAGTTCGACGAAAGCACCTTGAAGGTTAAAAACGGCAAGCCCGTCGCCATATACGCCAAAAAGGAAATCGCGGGGTTCGCTGTACATCTGCTGCAAAAATAGCGTCTGACAGCGGGAGCTCGTTGCGCTCCCGCGCGATATGCTAATTTGCGCAATCCGCGGATATCCGCAGGGTTTGCATAAGAGAATCGCCGTGCGCATCATGCCGCACGGCGACGCCCTTTTGGTGAATCATTGCCCTTTACGCGATGTCACGCTATAAAATCCGCTATCTTCCTGTATAATGCGGAATCGGCAATAATCTCCATTTTAACGCCCTCCGGCGCGTATTCGCTGGATATTACGACGCCGCCCGTGTGTATGTCGTTTACGAGATTCCCCCTGTCGTAGGGGATGACAACCGACACGTGCCTTTTCAGCGACGACACGCGCTTTGCTATCTCGCCTCTGAGCCTGTCGAGTCCCTGCCCCGTTACGGCCGAGACGAGTATGGCGTCTTTAGGCTCCAATTCGTCCGACACGTCGGCAATATCGGCCTTGTTGAGCGCTTCGAGCATGGGCTTGTCCCCCGCGCCAAGCTCTCTCAATACGTTTAGAACCACTTCGCGCTCCTGGCGGTAATGCCTCGACGCCACGTCGGATACGATTATCAATAGATCCGCGTCGAGCGCCTCCTCGAGAGTCGATTTGAACGCCTCGACCAACTGATGGGGAAGTTTCTTTATGAAGCCTACCGTATCGACCAGAAGGCACTCGCCGTTATCGGGAAGCTCTATGCGCCTTATCACGGGGTCGAGCGTCGCGAAAAGCTTATCCTCTACGAGCACGTCGCATCCGGACAGGGCGTTTAAAAGCGACGATTTTCCCGCGTTCGTATATCCGACCAGCGCCACTATGGTCTGATCGGCTTTTTTGCGCCTCGCGCGGCGCATGGAGCGCTGCTTTCCCAGTTCCTCCAGTTCGCGGGTCAAATCGTCTATGCGCTTTCGGGCGCGGCGGCGATCTACTTCCAGACGGGTTTCGCCCGGGCCGCGCGTACCTATGCCTCCGCCAAGGCGCGACATGGCCGTTCCAAGACCCATGAGGCGCGGCAGTCTGTATTTCATCTGGGCAAGCTCGACCTGAAGCTTTCCTTCTCGGCTTTCGGCGCGCCTGGCGAATATGTCGAGTATAAGCGTCGTGCGGTCTATTACGCGCGTTCCCAGCGCGTTTTCGAGGTTTCTTTGCTGAGCGCCGGTCAACTCGCCGTCTACTATCGCCAAATCGACTTCTAGAGCCTGCACGTCAAGCGCCAGTTCCGCGGCTTTTCCAGAACCTATATAGGTCGCCGAATCGGGACGGTCGCGGTTTTGAAGCGAACGGGCTACGACCACAGCCCCCGCCGTCGTCGCGAGCTGGTTAAGCTCGTCCATCGACTGGCTGGAGTCTATGGATATGAGCATCGCCTTTTCAGCCTGCTCGACGATGTCCAACTGCTTTATGGCTTCTTCTACGCGCCTGTCGGCAAGTTCTATCTCGTTTTGCCATATGCCCTGCGGAACGCGTCCGGGCTTTACCGGCCCGTAGGTTATTATCGAAAGCCTGCCGTACTCAACCGGCCCCAGAAACGCCGCCGAAATCCCGCTACAGCGCCCTTCAACTACGCCTATGGCGCACATGGCGTCAAAGCGCATGAGCCTGAGCGCCTGCTCGTCCACGTCCGAAAGCCGGGAATTGCCGCCGGGATGGGTGTGTATGCAGCGTATGCCGGAAAGCCTCTCCCAATTGCGCCGCAAATGCCTTTCGGGAAGGGCGACGGACTCTATGGAGCCTATGGCTATGTCTATAATTTCGCCGTCGCGGGTCAGGTAGACCATTATCTCACGGTTTATCTGCGTGGTCAGGCGAACCAGCAGGTTTACGAGGCGATCCGGCAGGAAGTCCTCCCTGCCGAATTGCGCGTCGTAAAGCTTTTCAAGCTCGTTTAAAAGGCTCTCGCGAATTCCGTCAATATTTCCCTGTATCATTGTTCAACTATCTCTCCGGCGTCGAGCTTCCTTTTATAATCCTCTATGGCTGCGTGAAGCGCCTCTTCCGCCAGAACCGAACAGTGAAGCTTCACCGGCGGGAGGCCGCCGAGGGCGTCCGTGACCATCTTGTTCGTGATTTTCAGCGCCTCGTCGATGGTCTTGCCCTTGACCATCTCGGTGGCCTTGCTGGACGTGGCTATCGCCGCTCCGCATCCGAAGGTTCTGAACTTGACGTCCTCGATTATTCCATTTTTAACCTTTATGCCCATCTGCATTATGTCCCCGCACTTGGCGTTGCCGACGGTGCCAATGCCGCTCGGGTTTTCTATCTCGCCTACGTTTCTCGGGTTCATGAAGTGATCCATTACCTGTTCTGTATACATAATTCTATCCTTTCCTGTCGTACAAAGGCGACATGTCGCGAAGTTTCGCCGTTATCCCGCAAAGCTCGTCCACGACCGTATCAACCTCGTCTATGGTGTTGTCCTCGCTAAGCGAGAACCTGAGCGAGCCGTGCGCTATCTCGTGAGGAAGCCCTATGGCCAGAAGCACGTGGGAGGGATCGAGCGATCCTGACGTGCACGCCGAACCCGACGACGCCGCTATGCCCCTTATATCGAGGCTGAGAAGCAGCGATTCGCCCTCTATGTACCTTATCGATACGTTAACGTTTCCGGGGAGCCTCTTTGTGGCGTGCCCGTTGAGGCGGGTGTCCGGAATCTTTGTAAGTATCTTATCTATCATGTGGTCGCGAAGGCCCTTCAGGTATTCGTTGTGCCTTTCGATATTGTTGCGCGCGTCCTCTATCGCCACGCCGAGGCCCACTATGGAGGCGACGTTTTCCGTTCCGGCGCGGTGACCGCGCTCCTGCTGGCCGCCCAGCATAAAGTTGTCTATCTTGACGTTCTTCTTTATATAAAGCGCTCCTACGCCCTTTGGCGCGTGGAACTTATGCCCCGACAGCGAGAGCATGTCTATGGGCATGTTTTTAAGGTCGAAGGGAATCGAGCCTATGGCCTGAACCGCGTCGGTGTGCATGAGCGCGTTGTGCTCTTTCGCGATGCGTCCAAGTTCCTCTATTGGCTGAATGGTTCCTATTTCGTTATTCGCGGTCATTATCGTAACGAGCGTCGTATCCGGCCGTATGGCCTTTTCGAGAGATTCGGGAGAGACGAGGCCGTATTCGTCAACCGGCAGATACGTCACTTCGAAGCCTTCCTTTTCAAGCTGCATACACGTGTGCAAAACCGCGTGATGCTCTATGGAGCTTGTGATTATATGCCGCCCCTTGTCTTTTCTGGCGTAAGCCGCTCCGCGTATGGCCCAGTTGTCGGACTCGGTGCCGCAACCTGTGAAGTATATCTCATTGGGCATGGCGCCCAGCGCCCGCGCGACCTTCTCCCGCGCCTGCTCGACGGCCTTTCTCGCCTCGCGTCCATACGCGTATACCGACGACGGATTGCCGCACGCGCTCGTAAGATATGGCGTCATAGCCTCGAAGACCTTCGCGGATACTTTTGTGGTCGCCGCGTTATCCATGTAAATCATATGAATTCCTCCGTTAACAACTCTCTACGAGATCCTTGAGCGTCATTGAGTCTACTATGCCATTGAGACCGTCGTACACGCGTTTCCAAACGTAATACGTGGGACAGGCGTGCGCCCTGGAGCAGTTTACGCCGTCCTCCAGGCATTTTATCGAGCCAAAGTCGCTTTCAAGAGTCCTTATTATTTCGCCCACGAGTATATCCCGGGCATCGCGAGCCAGTTCGTATCCGCCCTGGGAGCCGCGAGTGCCATTTACAAGCCCCGCTTTTCTAAGCTTTCCCATAAGTTGCTCCAGATATGCCTCGGGGATGCCCTGCCGCTCGGCGACGGCCTTCAGAGGCTGAGGCCCCTCGGCTTGCCTGGACGCCAGGTCGTACATCGCCAATATTCCGTATCGCCCCTTGGCGGACAGCTTCATGTAATCACCTCAATCCCGACAAAATCCGTCGGATTTGATTCGATGGCAGTATAGCACCTTGCGCGTAGTCTGTCAATAGAAGTGAGGCTAATTCCGATAATTTTACTCGGAATTAGCGTTGACTTCTATCGGAAGCGGAGCCATACCAAATTGACGACATCCGAATCCCCGCTCGCCGTTCAGCCCTATCTGGTTGTCACTCTTGGTTGTCATATTGTTAATAGACTTCGCGAATGCTTGAATTTAACGAAGAGAGCAGGTATAATTCTAAGATACTACGGCGATGAGGAGGACGCATATGGCGAAAGTTGAAATTGCGAAGGACGTATGCAAGGGCTGCGGGCTTTGCGTAGACGCCTGTCCCAAGGGAGTGCTGGCACTGTCCGAGGGGATAAATGCGAAGGGCTATCACCCGGCCCAGCCAAAGGAAGCGGAAAAGTGCATAGGATGCGCGTTTTGCGCGTGGATGTGTCCCGACTGCGCGATAACGGTCGAGAAGTGACGGGAGGAATTTAAATGGCACAACGGCAAATGATGAAGGGCAACGAGGCGATAGCCGAGGCCGCGGTGAGAGCGGGCTGCCGTTATTTCTTCGGATACCCCATAACCCCGCAAAATGAAATACCCGAGTATATGTCAAAGCGCCTGCCCGAGGTGGGCAGAACGTTTTTGCAGGCCGAGAGCGAGGTCTCCGCGATAAATATGGTCTATGGCGCGGCGGGCGCGGGCGCGAGGGTAATGACCTCGTCCTCAAGCCCCGGAATATCGCTCAAACAGGAAGGCATCAGCTATATCGTCGGCGCGGAACTTCCCTGCGTGATAGTCAACATCGTTCGCGGAGGCCCGGGACTCGGCTCCATACAGCCCGCGCAGTCCGACTATTTCCAGGCGACGAGGGGCGGCGGTCACGGCGATTATAATATGTGCGTTCTGGCGCCATCGACGGTTCAGGAAGCGGTAGACCTCATAGGTCTCGCGTTCGACATCGCCGATAAATACAGAAATCCCGTAATGCTCTTAGGCGACGGCGTAATCGGCCAGATGATGGAGCCGGTGACGCTTCCCGACGAGGCGGACGTCAAGCCCGTCGAAAAGAAATGGGCCGCGACCGGCTGGAAAAAAGACGGTTCCCGCGAAAGGGCCGTTATAAACTCCCTGTACATACAGCCCGACGAGTGCGAGATGCACAACCTCAAACTGCACGACAGAACACAGCTTCTCGCGAAAAACGAGCTGAGGTTCAAAACCGATTATATGGACGACGCTGAAAAGGCCATAGTCGCCTACGGGACGACCGCGAGAATCGCCATAACCGCCGTCAAGCAGCTGCGCGAGATGGGACATAAGGTCGGCCTGATAAGACCCATAACTCTCTGGCCGTTCCCGAGCGAGTACATAGCGTCCGTCGCGGGAAATCTCAAGTCCATTTTGACGGTAGAGATGTCCCTTGGGCAGATGGTTGAGGACGTGAGGCTCGCGGTCAACGGCAAGTGTCCCGTCAAGTTTTACGGGCGCACCGGCGGCGTGCTTCCCGGCGTGGACGAAATGATCGCCCAGGTACTGAAGGATTAGGAGGATGGCTATGGCGAAGGTTTTTGAAAAGACAAAAATGCTTACGGATACGCCCCTGCACTACTGCCCGGGCTGTACCCACGGTATAATACACCGGCTCGTAGCCGAATCGCTCGACGAACTCGGAGTGGGCGACAGGGCAGTCGGCGTGGCTCCGGTAGGCTGCGCGGTGTTCGCGTATAATTACTTCAACTGCGACATGTACGAGGCCGCACACGGCCGCGCCCCGGCGGTGGCTACGGGCGCAAAGCGCGTACATCCCGAAAATATAGTCTTCACCTATCAGGGCGACGGAGACCTGGCCTCCATAGGAGCCGCCGAGATCGTCCACGCCGCGACGCGCGGGGAAAAGATAACCGTCATTTTCGTCAACAACGCCATCTACGGCATGACCGGCGGACAGATGGCTCCCACGACGCTTATAGGCCAGAAGACCACCACCTCTCCCCTGGGTCGCGACGTCGAAAGAAACGGCAACCCCATGAGGGTGAGCGAAATGCTCGCCACGCTCGACGGCCCGGCGTACATAGCCCGCGTATCGACCCACGACGTAAAAAACGTCATGCAGGCAAAAAAGGCCATAAAGAAGGCTTTCGAATATCAGATGAAGGGATTGGGATTCACCATGGTGGAGCTTTTATCGACCTGCCCCACCAACTGGGGAATGACCCCGCAGGAGTCGCTCAAGTGGCTCAAGGACAATATGATACCCAAATACCCGCTTGGCGTTTATAAGGATATAGAGGCGTAAGGAGGCAGTTATGGAAAAGCGTATGATAATCGCCGGCTTCGGCGGTCAGGGAGTGCTTCTGATCGGCCAGCTTATAGCTTACGCCGGAATGCTCATGGGCAAGGAGGTCACCTGGATGCCCTCCTACGGCCCCGAAATGCGCGGCGGCTCCGCGAACTGCTCGGTCGTCGTGGCGGACGAGCCGGTAGGCTCCCCCAAGGTTGAGGCGGCGGACGTGGTCATCGCGATGAACCGTCCGTCCATGGAACTGTTCGAAAAGAGCATAAAGCCCGGCGGAACCCTCATCTACAACAGTTCCCTCATCGACGTAAAGCCCGCGAGGGACGACATTCGCGCGGTGGCGGTTCCCTGTAACGACATAGCCAACGACATAGGCTCCGCCAAGTCAACCAACATGGTCATGCTAGGAGCTTACGCCCAGGTCGCGGGGGATATGACGGTGGACGAACTGATGGCGGCTCTTCGCCATAAGCTCGGGCCTTCCAAGGAGAGATTTATGCCCGCCAACCAGAAGGCTATAGAAGCCGGCATGAAGGTGGCAGGCGAGCAATGAACATCGCCGTTGGCGACATTGCGGTAATGAAAAAAACGCACCCGTGCGGCTCGAACGAATGGCTCATAAAGCGCACGGGCGCGGATGTCAAGCTTAAATGCCAGGGATGCGGCAGGCTTATAATGCTCGACCGCGCCGATTTTGAAAAAAAAGTCAGGCGCGTTATACCACAACGGGAGGACGGGACGCCAGATGAGATATGATTACGACGAAAGACCCGCGAAAGGGACTTCCGCCAAACGGCCCGCCCGGTCAAACGACAGGGCTAAGCGCCCCTCTTCCGGGTTCGATAAGCGAAACGTCGTTTACGACGACGAAAGACCTATAAAGCCGACCGGCTCTCGAAAGCGTGCGGAGCCGGGCGACAGATTACGCGCAAAAAAAGACGGCGAAAGGGTCGCTAAACCCCTCCGACGCGACGAAGAACCGCAATCCGCCGGGTATGGCGACAGGCCGCGCAAATCCACAGCGCGAGACGGGGGCAAGTCCACGCGCGCCGTCAGCTCGAAGCCGCGTCCCGCGCACGGCAAAAAGCCGGTTTCCCGAAAGCCCGCGCGGGGTTACGCGCATGACGGCGGACGTAAACGGCCGTCGCCCCGCAAAAAGCGCAAGCGCGCTTCGGGCGGCATGGCGATTTTATGGATGATGTTAGCGCTCGTCGCGGCGTTCGCCATAAGTCTTGTTTTGCACAACAACGTCTTCGAAGTCATCAGAATGTCGGGAGATTCGATGTACGCGACGCTTCGAAGGGGAGATATAGTCATAGTCAACAAGACGGATACTCAAACCGTCGAGCGCGGGGATCTGGTGGCTATCGATCTGGGCGACGATGGATATATAATCAGGCGAATAGTGGGCTTGCCGGGCGAGACGGTTTCAATCGAGGAGGGCGTGACCTACATAGACTCAAACGCCATAACCGAGAGATATATAGGCCTCGAGACCTACGATTCGTTTAACGCCGTGACTCTTCCGACCGGCATGTACTACGTTTTGTGCGACAACCGCACGGATCTGTCCGACAGTCGCGCGACCGACATATCTATGATCGACAAGGGCGAAATCGCGGGCAAGGCGACGTTCATAATCTGGCCTATCGACAGATTCGGGGCGACGGGGTAGGCTTTGGGGAACTTCAACGAACTTATCAGCGCGATGATTCCCCTACACTCGCAATTAGCGCGACCGCTCAACAAGCATCAAATAAAAAAGGAGGCCAACAATGTCCAAAAAGAAGGGTAACGAAAAAAAGACGGTTATAAGGATCGTCGCTCTGGTACTGTGCATAATGCTCGTAGGCACGGCGATATACGCGTCCATCGCCTCCATCGCTTATGCGCAAACCGCCGTCACGGCGGTATACGACGCCGGGAACGCCGCTTTCGCGGCGTCCCAGGCCACCGTCTTTCACAACGACACGGGCGAACGGCTTACGCAGTTGCCGTTCGCCGTCTACTTTAACTTCCTGAGAACAAACGGCGCCCTCTCGGCTGACCCGGGGGGCGTCGAACTTTATGAGGTTAAAGCAGACGGCGAGGACGCCCCATGGTCTTTCTCTCTGGACGAGTGCGAGCTTCTTGTCGATTGCGAAATTGACCCCGGGGCGTCGGTCGCGATTGAATTCACATATTCGATACTCCTTCCTCAATCCTCCGACATAGCCGCCAACGGCGACATGGGCGCGAGGCTTTCTTTTTTTTACCCTTCATACCTCCCCTACGGGGAAAACGGATTTGACTACTGCGAAATGTCCGATGTGAACGCGGGCGTTTACTTTCCCGAACAGGAGTTCGACCTGTCGGTCACTCTTCCCGCCGGATATATGGCCGTCGCGGGTGTGGAGCCAGAAATTACCCACGTCGAAGGCGGAAACGTATATGCCTTTCACTTCGACGCCGCCCGCGACGTGTCCCTCGCCGTAAGCCGCCGCTACAGCGAATACCGCTCGGATTACGCCGTTGCCTTCACGAATAACGCCCTCGCCGCGAAAACCGCCCTCGAAGCCGCGGACAGGGCCGTCGCGCTGTTTAACGAACGATTGGGTGGCGATCTGTCACGCGTATACATAGCGCAGGTTGATCAGGACGAGGAAGTAGCCGCGCATACTTTCGTCGTGTGGCTGTCCTCAGACGTCATAGCCTCCCGAGGGGACGTGGAAAAGGCCGTCGTCGAGGGCATCGCCAGGCAGTATTTCGCCCAAAGCGTCGTCACCCATCCCGAGTACGAACCGTGGCTCTCACAGGCGCTCAGCGGCTATCTCACATGTCTTTACTATCGCGAGGTCTACTCAGAGTCGCGCTTTTTGGACGTACTTAACGACTACGCGCTCTACGCCGTATCCACGACCATACCCGGCGGCCTTTCCGTCGACAGCGAACTGTCGCTTTTTCGCTCCCGCGAGGAATTCAAGGCCGTCGCGCTGGGGCGCGGCGTGGCCGTGCTGAACGAATTGCGCCACGTTATGGGATTTGACGCAATGTGGGAGGCGCTTAATATATACTATCGCGAAAACGCCCATTCGACCGCCACCATAGCCGACTTCGCCGACGCCGTAAACCGGTCTTACGGCTCCTCGCTCGACAGCCTTATCATAGAGACGCTTCAGAGCATAGGCGACTATATAAACCAGCTTCCTCAGAGACTGGATTGAATGCTTATAACGCATGGGCTTTATTTCAAGCGGCGAAACGCGCAAACCCTCTCGGCGCGTTCGCCCGTAAAGAACTCCCGTCCGCTTCATTGAGCGGCGTACGCCCCAAAAACAAAGAAATAAGGTTAATTCTGACCGCGATACGCTTGCACAGCCGGGGCGAATGTTGTCTTTTAACGAAGCGTGTGATATAATGACATTTGCTTATGGAGGTGAACCGATGGCATATGTAATAGCTCTCGACGCTATGGGCGGCGACGACGCCCCGGAAGCGATAGTCAACGGCGCTAAACTGGCGGTTGAAAAGTATGATGATGTAACCTTGCGCCTTCACGGCATGGCGCGGGTCATAAAGGATATGGTCGGATCATGCCCCAGGATCGATATCGTCGACGCGGACGAGGTCATCGGTATGGACGAAGCGCCGGCAATGGCCGTGAGGCAAAAGGAAAACAGCTCGCTCGTCAAGACGATCATAGACGTCAGGGACGGGCTCGCTCAGGCCGCCATATCCGCGGGTTCCACGGGAGCCGTCATGTTCGCGGGCATGGCTAAGGCGGGGCGCGTAAAGGGCATATACCGCCCGGCGCTGGCAGTGGTGCTCCCGGGAAGGCAAAAGCCGTTCATGCTGCTCGACTGCGGCGCGAACGTCGATTGCAAGGAGGAATACTTAAACCAGTTCGCCATTCTGGGCGCGGCGTATATGAAAGGCGCGATGGGCGTAGCCGACCCGGAGGTCAGGCTCGTGAACATCGGCCTTGAAAAGGAAAAGGGCAACCGGCTTTACAAGGCCGCCTACGAATTGATGGCGAAGGACGGCGGATACCGTTTCGGCGGAAACGTAGAGGCGAGGGAGGTTCCCGACGGCGTCTGCGACGTGGTCGTGGCCGACGGATTTGACGGAAACCTCATTATCAAGTACACCGAGGGTCTTTCGAAGACGCTCGTGAGTATGCTTAAAAGCGAGCTGATGTCGTCGTTTAAGGGCAAAATAGGAGGGCTGCTCATCAAGGACAGCCTCAGGGGATTCAAAAGCAGGCTCGACCCCGACGTATACGGCGGCGCGCCGCTGTTGGGGCTTGACGGCCTTGTCATAAAGGCGCACGGCAACGCCCGGCCCGAAACGATACTCAGTTGCGTAAGGCAGGCCAGGGAAGCCATAAAGGGCGACGTTATGGGCCTTGTAAAAAAGGCGTGCGAAAAGGAATAGAGGAGGGATTCACCATGTTTGAAAGAGTTGTGGATTTGATAGCGGCTCAGTTGCCGGTAAACAAGGAGACTATAACCCGCGAATCGAGGCTCATCGACGACCTTGGCGCGGACTCCGCCAGCATTATGATAATCGCCATGGACATGGAAAACGAAATGAATCTGATAATCGAGGACGACGCGCTGTCCAAAATCAGGACGGTAGGCGATATAGTAGATTATATCGAGGAGCATGTGGAAAAATGAAGGGTTTAAAGCCGCTCGAGGAAAAGCTCGGCTATACGTTTAAAAACGAGCGGTTGCTTATAACGGCGCTTACGCACCCGTCATACGCGAGCGACCACCACGAGGACAGCTATCAGCGGCTCGAGTTTCTTGGCGACGCCGTTATAGAGCTGTCCGTCAGCCGCATACTCTTCGACCGCTTTACAAAGATGTCGGAGGGGCAGCTCACGCGTATGCGCGCGGGACTCGTCCGCGAGGAAACCCTGGGCCAGATCGCCCTCGAGTGGGAACTCGGCGGAATAATAAGGCTTTCGGTGGGCGAAGAAAAGTCGGGCGGCGCTAAAAAACCTTCTATACTATCAG
This sequence comes from Clostridia bacterium, assembly GCA_030526935.1. GTDB lineage: Bacteria > Bacillota > Clostridia > Christensenellales > Aristaeellaceae > JAUNBY01. The sequence continues at coordinate 8,668 of JAUNBY010000005.1, read as the reverse complement.
ACGTCGTGGAGGCCATTATTGCCGCCGTCTACCTCGACGGCGGCTTCGGGCAGGCGTTCGAGCTGATAAACCGCTCCATGTCCGGAAGGCTCGAAGAATTGCGGGATTACGACGAACTGGACGCCAAGTCGCGCCTTCAGGAACTGCTGCAAGCGCGCGGACAGGCCTCGCCGGAGTACGTGCTCGCCGGTCAGCAAGGCCCCGCTCACTCGCCTACTTTTATGGTCAAGGCCGTATCGGGCGAGCGCGAAATAGGCTACGGCGCCGGCTCCACAAAGCGCCAGGCTCAGCAGGCCGCGGCAAAGGCGGCGCTGGACTTTCTGACAATGAATTGCGAAGGCAGGTAAACGAAGCGTTTGCGTCTTAGTAAGCTTGAGATATACGGGTTTAAATCGTTCGCGGAGAGGACTACCATATCCTTCGAGCAGGGCGTTACTGGCATCGTAGGCCCCAACGGATGCGGAAAGAGCAATATAGCCGACGCCGTAAGGTGGGTTCTTGGCGAGCAAAGCGCCAAGACGCTCCGGGGAGCCAGGATGGAGGACGTCATATTCGGCGGCACGGAAAAGCGCCGCCGCTTGTCGTATTGCGAGGTCGCGCTGACGTTCGAAAACGAGGACAGGGTTCTTCCCATGGATTTCAACGAGGTCTGCGTATCCCGGCGAGTATACCGCTCGGGCGACGCGGAGTATTCCATAAACCACTCGACCTGCCGCCTCAGAGACGTCATAGATCTCTTTCGCGATACCGGCATAGGCAAGGAGGGCTATTCCCTCATAGGGCAGGGGCGCATAGACGAAATACTCTCCGTAAAATCCGAAGACCGCCGCCAGGTGTTCGAGGAAGCCGCAGGCATCGTCAAGTACAAAGCCCGGCGCTCTCAGGCTCAAAAGAGCATGGAGAACACGCAGGACAACCTCGACCGCGTCGAGGATATAATGCGCGAACTCGATTCTCAATTAGGCCCCCTCAAGCAGCAAAGCGCCACGGCGCGAGAGTTTATGCAGCTTCGGGAAGAACTGAAAACGCTCGAACTGTCCGCCTTCATCGTCAACACCGACCGCCTCAATGAGAGAATATCAAAGCTCGACGGCGATATGACCGCCGCCAAAGGCGAACAGCAGTCCTTTCAGGAAAAGTCGCTCCTTCTGGCCAAGGCTCGCGACGAGGCTCAGGCGGCGCTTGATCAGAACGAGGAAGAAGCGGGTTCGCTTCGCGAGAGGGTACAATACCTGATAGCGGAAGTCGAGTCGCGCGACGGCGCGCTCGTAGGCCTCAAAGAGCGCATAAAGGCCGCCGCGGCCGACAAGGAACGCCTTCAACGCCAACTCGCTCAGGCCGAGCGCGGAAAAGACGGCATCGACGAGGAAATAGCCGCCCTCGACCTGTCCATCGCCGAAAAGACCGTCGTCGCCACTAAATTGCGCTTTGAGCAGGACTCGCTGGAACGCGACTGCGAAGTAAAGCGCGAAAAGGTCAACGCCGTCGAAGCCGAAGCGGAAACGGCCAAGTCCGACGTTATCGCCGCCATTAACAGCCTCTCCGACGTAAAGAGCGACATTTCCCGCCTCACCGCCATGAAAGAGGCCATAATGTCCCGGCTTTCCTCCGTGGAAAACGACGCGGGCGCGGTTGACGTATCCGTTCAGACCACGCGCGTTGAGCAGGCCCGTAAGCGCCTGGCGGAGCAGTTGGCCGTGAAGGACGAGTTGTCGCGCGAGTGCTCCGAAGCCGATAAAACGGTTCGCGAATCCGCCGACGACGCCGAAAGGCTCAAGGCGCGCATGTCGGCGCTCAACGACGAAAAGCAGTCCGTCTCGTCGCGATTGAGCGTGCTCAACGAGATGAAGCGCGATTACGAGGGCTATCAGTTCTCGGTCAAAAACGTGCTTCAATACGCCCGCCGCTCGCCTTCGTCGGGCGTCAGGGGCGTCATAGCCGACGTCATAAGGGCGCCGGGCGAGTATGAGCGCGCCATAGAGGTGGCGCTGGGCGCGGCGGTTCAGCATATAGTCACGGACGACGAACAGTCCGCCAAGCAAATGATCGACTACCTCAAGAAGAACCGCCTCGGCCGCGCCACGTTTTTGCCGCTCACGACCGTCAGGGGCAGGACGCTGGAGTCGCGATACAGGCAGCTTGAGAATATGGACGGCTGGATTGGCGTCGCGAGCGATCTGGTCGATTGCGCCGGGGAATATCGCGATATAGTCGAAAACCTGCTCGGCCGAACCGTCATAGCCCGCGACCTCGACGCGGGAATCGCCATAACGCGATCAGCCTCTCACGCGTTCAGGCTCGTCACCCTCGACGGGGACGTCATGAACCCCGGAGGTTCCATGACCGGCGGAAGCGCGCAGTCGCGCGTGACGAGCCTCCTGTCCCGCGAGCGCGAGATTGACGAGCATACCAAAAGGCTTGAACAGATAGACGTCGAAATGGACGAGGTGCTGAACCGCTCCGAAGCCCTCGAAAAGGAACGCGCGAACTTCAAGCGCGAAAGGTCAAAGCTCTACGACGCGCTTCATCAGCAGGACATAGCCTGCACCCGCGAGGAGGAGCATTTAAAGCGCGCCGAAGAGGAACTGACTTCGAAGCTCGACGACGCCAAGCGCCTCGAAACGGCCATCGAGCAGCTCAAGGGGCAGCTTTCAGACGTCTCGTCCCGCCTGGAGGGGCTTTCCGGGAGCCGCGAAAATTCCGACGTCGAGCGTCAGAAGCGCGAGGAGGACGTAAGCCGTCTGCAAACGGAGCTGTCCAATTTCAGGCAGGAGCTTGAAAAGGCGCAGTCCGAGGCTTCGGCGGGCCTTGTGGAACTTACGAAGGTCGAAAAGGACCTCTCCGCCATATCCGCGCAGCGCGCGTCGCTCGCCAGGCGGCGCGGGGACACCGCGAAACTGACCGTCGAGTATCAACAGTCGCTCAGGGAAACGGAAAACTCCATAGGCGAGTACGAAAAGACGCTGGCGGAGGATACGCTGAACCTTGAACAGGGGCGCGAACAGCTCAACCGGGCGCGCGAGGACTTCAAAAAGGCCGACGATAAGCGCATCGCAGCCCAGTCGGAGCTTAAAAGCCACAACGAGCTTATGGAGGAAAACCGCGCGGCGCTCGACAAGGCGACGGACAAAATCCACAGGCTCGAATTGCAGCTCAACCGCGCCCAGACGGAGCTTAGCCAGATAACCGGCCGCATATGGGACGAGTACGAATTGAGCTACGACGGAGCCATGCCCTTTAAATCGGACGCGTACAAGCCCGGCGAATCGGACAGGCGCATAACGGCTCTGCGCCAGCGAATAAAGGAGCTTGGCCCCGTAAACGTCGCGGCGGTCGAGCAGTTCAGAGTCACTCAGCAGCGCATGGACGAACTGACCACCCAGCGCGACGACCTCGTAAAGGCCAAATCCGACCTCGAAACCATAATCGCCGAATTGTCCAGAAAGATGGAGCGGCAATTCAAGGACGAGTTTTCAAAGCTCAACGTCTATTTCGAGGAGGCGTTTAAAAAGCTGTTCGGAGGCGGAACCGCCCAGCTTCGCCTCACCGACGAATCGGACGCCCTCAATTGCGGCATAGAGATAGTCGCCCAGCCTCCCGGCAAGAAGCTTCAGCTGTTGTCGCTGTTGTCCGGCGGAGAGAGGGCGCTCACGGCGATCGCCATACTTTTCTCGATGCTCAGCGTAAAGCCCACGCCCTTTTGCATACTGGACGAGATAGAGGCGGCGCTCGACGACGCGAACATAGACAATTACGCGGAGTATCTTCGCGAGTTTTCAAAGCACACGCAGTTCGTAGTCGTAACGCACAGAAAGGGCACAATGGTCAGGTGCGACGGGCTATACGGCGTTTCGATGGTCGAAAAGGGCGTTTCGAATATAGTCTCGGTAAGGCTTTCGGACGTTGAACAGACGATGGAGGAACACGATGAGAATTTTGTTGAGTAACGACGACGGCATAGACAGCATAGGCATAAAGGCGCTGGCTCTGGGGCTTATAAAGGCGGGACACGAGGTTACGGTATCCGCCCCCGACCGCGAAAGAAGCGCCGTCGGACACGGCCTTACGATGTTCGGCCCGCTTTTCGTACACGAGCTTGAAAGGCCGTATACCGCCTATTCGGTAAGCGGCACGCCCGCGGACTGCGTTCGCATAGGGCTTGAAAACCTCGTAAAAGAACCCGTTGATCTCGTCGTCGCGGGGATAAACAACGGCAGCAATATGGGAAGCGACACCATTTATTCCGGAACCGTATCCGCCGCTATGGAGGCGCTTTTGATGGGCTATCCGGCTTTGGCGGTATCGCTCAAGGGAAGAAACCAGCTGCATCTTGACACCGCGATACACTATGCCCTCAAGGTCATCGACTGGATGGAGAAAAACCCGCCCGCGCCGGGGATAATGTATAACCTCAACACGCCGGACATGCCCCTTGCGGAGATAAAGGGACTTAAAAAGGCCAGGCTCGCGACGAAGGCCTATCGCGGGGGATACGAACGCCGCGTGGCGCCTACGGGATATACCTATTATCTCATGGCCGCGGAGATAGAAAAAAGCGTGCTTCGCCCCGACGACGATATTTACCTGTCGAGCCAGGGCTGGGCTACCATAACGCCGCTGAGGTGGAGCTTTCTCGACGAGGGCGAGTATGAGAATATCGACTGCGGGGAGATATTGGGCTTCGAATAATTGGCGTATGCGGCAAATCAACTCTCAACGGAGGACAGTTTATGGGATTATTTGACAAAATAAAGAAATCGCTCTTCAAATCGCGCGAGAACATCTCGGGGAAGATAGACGGCCTCGTCGAGGACTATAAACCGCAGCCCAAGGCCCCCTACAGGCCGCTCCCGGACGAGTTCTACGACGAGTTGTCGGATATAATGATAATGGCCGACGTGGGCGTAAAGACGACGACGGAGGTCGTCGAAAAGCTCAGGACAAAGTGCGAGGCGGAAAAGATTGGCGACGCGGGCGATGCCCGAACCGCCCTCAAGGCGATACTCGCCGATATCATGGGAAGCGAACCCATGCGCCTCGAGTCGCCTATGATACTTCTCATAATCGGCGTGAACGGCGTGGGCAAAACCACGTCCATAGGAAAGCTCACGACGCGCTTTAAGACCGTCGGCCGCCGAGTCATAATCTGCGCGGGGGACACTTTCCGCGCCGCCGCCGCCGACCAGCTCACGATATGGGCCGAGCGCGCCGACGCGCCTATAATCAAGCAAAAGGAAGGCGCCGACCCCGCGAGCGTCGTCTTCGACGGCATACAGGCCGCAAAGTCGCGTCACGCCGACGTGCTCATAGTTGACACCGCCGGACGCCTTCACAACAAGGCTCACTTGATGGACGAGCTGAAGAAAATATCCCGCGTGTGCGAGAGGGAATATCCCGAGGCAAAGCTCAAGTCGCTTCTTGTCATAGACGCCACGACAGGCCAGAACGGACTCGCGCAGGCGCAGGTGTTCAAGGACGTTACGGCGCTGGACGGCATAATACTCACGAAGCTCGACGGCACCGCGAAGGGCGGCATAGCCATCGCCATACGGCGCGAACTGGGGCTTCCGGTTCGCTATATAGGAATCGGCGAAAAGATAGACGACCTCGAACCTTTCGAGGCAAAGGATTTTATAGACGCCATATTCTAAGACGATATCAGGGAGGGTGCGCAAATGGGAAAGAACGATAACAAGCAGGCGTTTGTCGAGCACATAACGCCGCGCAGCGAGGACTTTTCACAGTGGTATACCGACGTCATACTCAAAGCCGACATGGTCGATTACGCTCCCGTTCGCGGCTGCATGGTCATAAAGCCTTACGGCTACGGCATATGGGAACTTATACAAAAGGAGATGGACGCCCGGTTCAAGGCCACGGGACACGAAAACGCCTATTTCCCGATGCTCATCCCCGAGAGCCTTCTTCTCAAGGAAGCCGAGCACGTGGAGGGCTTCGCCCCCGAGGTGGCGTGGGTTACGCAGGGAGGCATGGAGCCGCTTCAGGAGCGCCTGGCGATAAGGCCCACGTCGGAGACGCTGTTCTGCTCGATGTACTCCAAGTGGGTGCAGTCCTGGCGCGACCTTCCCATGAAGTATAATCAGTGGTGCTCGGTCATGCGCTGGGAAAAGAGCACGAGGCCGTTTCTCAGAACGAGCGAATTTCTCTGGCAGGAAGGCCACACCATACACGAAACCGCCGAGGAAGCGCAGCAGGAGACGCTTCAGATGCTCGAGGTGTACCGCGAGTTCTCCGAGAACGTGATGAACATACCCGTTTTCACCGGCCAGAAATCCGACAAGGAGAAGTTCGCCGGCGCGCGCGCGACATACTCGATGGAGGCCATGATGCAGGACGGCAAGGCGCTCCAGGCCGGAACCAGCCATAACTTCGGCACCAATTTCGCGGAAGCGTTCGACATACAGTACCTCTCGCGCGACGGAAAGCTCGAATACGTCTACGAGACGAGCTGGGGAACCTCCACGCGCATGATAGGCGCCATAATCATGACCCACGGCGACGAGCGCGGACTTCGCCTGCCGCCTAAACTCGCGCCCATACAGGTGGTCATACTGCCCATAGCGCAGCATAAGCCCGGCGTTCTCGACAAGGCCAGCGAACTTAAAAAGCAACTGGAGGCCGTGGGCCTTCGCGTAAAGCTCGACGACCGCGACACCGTTTCGGCGGGCTGGAAGTTCAACGAGTGGGAGCTTAAGGGCGTGCCCGTCCGCGTAGAGATAGGCCCCCGCGACATGGAAGCCGGAGTGGTCACGTATATGCGCAGGGATACGTTTGAAAAGGGACAGCTGCCCATAGAGGGACTGGCTCAGGCGCTCGAGGACATGTTAGCGGATATAGGAAAGACGCTTTTCGAACAGGCGAAAGCCTTCAAGGACGCGCATACATACGTAGCCCGCGATATGGACGAACTGGCTAAGGGCGTTCAGACCGGATTCGTCAAGGCCGCCTGGTGCGGCGAGCGCTCCTGCGAGGACGCGATAAAGGAACAGACCGGCGCGACGTCGAGAAATATGCCCTTCGACCAGTCTGACCGCCCGTCGGACACGTGCGTATGTTGCCACAAGCCCGCGACGAAGACCATGTACTTCGCGAAGGCGTATTAAGGCAGTCGCTGTCGAACGCATTGAACAGGAATACCGTAAATTTAAGAGGGGGCGAATTCGCCCCCTCAATTATATATCGCCGTTAATCAGCGATATTGCGGCATCCATCCCTCGTGAGCCGCTATCAATTCGTCGCACATGGCTATGATGTCGTCTATTGAAAGCTCGCCGGAAGTGTGCGGATCAAGCAGCGCCGCCTGATATATATATTCCTTTTTTAACGTGCGGGCGGCTTCCAGAGTAAGAAGCTGAACGTTAATATTGGTTCGGTTGAGCGCCGCGCACTGTTCGGGGAGATTTCCCACGCGGCAGGGCATTACGCCCGTTTTGTCAACCATACAGGGAACCTCGACTACGGCTTGCGACGGCAGATTGTCGATAAGGCCGTTGTTGAGGACGTTTCCGCCTATCTTGTAGGGCTTGTTGGTTTCCATGGCCTCTATGATATAGCTTCCGTATTCAAATGTGCGAGTATGCGTTAGGCTCGGGTTTGAAACGAGCGTGTCGCGCCTTTTTTCCCAATCCTCTATCTGGTGTATGCAACGGCGCGGGTATTCGTCGAGAGGTACGTTAAACCTGTCTATTAGTTCGGGATAGCGGTTCTTGATGAAATATGGCGTGTATTCGGCGTTGTGCTCGGAAGACTCGGTGATGTAATAGCCGAAGCGACGGGTAAGCTCGTAGCGCACCATATCGCCATGTTTTCCGGTTTTAAATTCCTCAAGCGCCTTTTTAGCCATCGCCTCGCGCGCTTCCTCGGGATAGTGCGAGAACATGACGATCAGGTTTTCCGGAGGATCGAGCTTTCCCTGTTCCTTTAAATACATGCGCCTTTTTATCTCGGGATACAGGTCTTTTCCGTCCTGAGTTATCTCGAGAAGCCACGCCTGATGGTTGATTCCCGCAATGAGCCACTGCGTCTTTTCGTCGTAGGGCATGGCCAATCCCGCCAGAAGGTGTTCCGCGCATACCTGTACGGAGTGGCAAAGGCCGACGGTCTTGACGTTTGTGAACCTTAGCATGGCTCCGGTAAGCATCGCCATGGGGTTTGAGTAGTTGAGCATCCACGCTCCGGGGCAGACCTCCTCTATGTCCCTGGCGAAATCGAGCATTACGGGTATCGTCCGAAGCGCCCGGAATATGCCGCCGATGCCGAGAGTGTCGGCTATGGTCTGCCTGAGACCGTATTTCTTGGGTATCTCGAAATCCGTTATGGTGCAGGGGGCGTAGCCGCCAACCTGTATGGCGTTTACGACGTATTGAGCGCCCCTTAGCGCCTCCTTGCGGTTTTCAACGCCCAGGTAGGGTACTATCTCCGCCTGCGCGCCGACGTTCGCGTTTATGGCGTCGAGCATGGTCTTCGATTCCATCAACCTGTGCTCGTCGATGTCGTAAAGAGCAATCCTGCTGCCCTTGAGCGACGGCGTCACCATGCAGTCGCCCAGGACGTTTTTGGCGAACACCGTGGAACCGGCGCCCATGAAAGTTATATTAGCCATGTAAATTCCTCCAAGTTGATGTTGATTGTGAATGACTGGATGAGC
>JAUNBY010000256.1 GCA_030526935.1 Clostridia bacterium | reverse complement strand
AACCGGGAGCGCAATGCGCTCCCCTACGCCAGCCGTGTGGATAAATGTGGGTTTGCTTGTCGTGCGCCCGGAACCATCGCGCGGCGCGGTATATCAAACGGGCTACTTCGTTCCCCGGAACCGCCACGCAGCGTGGTTTACATGGTGATACCCGCCGTCCTCCGCATGTGCAGCCCTCTGGTAAACCCGTCAGCACGAGGCTTCGGCGTGTGACATCCACTTTGACAGCGTCGCGTATAGCACTTCGGGATCTACGGGTTTGGCGACGTGCGCGTTCATCCCGGCGTCAACAGCCGCCTTAACGTCCTCCTCGTATGCGTTGGCGGTCATGGCGATGATGGGTATCGAGGCGGCGTCGGGTCTGGCAAGGCCGCGTATTCTTTTTGTGCATTCCATGCCGTCCATCTCTGGCATGAGAATATCCATCAATATGCCGTCGAACCACCCGACCGGCGAGGCGCGAAAAGCCTCCAGCCCCAAAAGCCCGTCTTCCGCCTGCTCCACGATGATGCCCCTGCTTTTTAACAGATACACCGCGATCTCGCGATTGAGCGGGTGATCCTCGCATAGCAGTATCCGTTTGCCCGCCAGGGAAATGTTTTCCGTCTCCGGCGCCTTTTCGGGGACGGATGCAGGTGTTACGGCGAACAGCCTGTGAAACCGCATAGTTACGGTCGTGCCTTCACCAAGGCGGCTTTCCACTTGAATATCGCCGTTCATACGGTCTACCAGGCTTTTTACGATGGACAGCCCCAGTCCCGTTCCCGGCTGCTTTTCGGAATACGGATTAGGCTCCTGAGCGAACGGTTGAAACAGTTTGGACAAAAAAGCTTCGCTCATGCCGCAGCCCTCGTCGCGTATGGTCGATACGACATCCATTCCGTCTTTCGCCGGAATATGTACGACCGTCCAGTTTATCGTCGTGCCGGGCGCGGAAAACTTGATGGCGTTATTAAGAAGATTACTGTAAACCTGCTTTAGCCGCAGCCTGTCTATGAGCACCGGGTCGCTTCGCGTTTTGGAAAAGTCCGAAACGAGCCGAACGCCTTTTTGCGACGCCGTCTGTTCGAACATATCCGCGATTTCAATTAAGAACGCGCGTACATCCGCGGCGTCTTCGTGCAATGTGAAGAGGTTATTTTCGATTGCCGACATGCTCAAAACATCGTCGATGAGGCCCGACAGATACTCGCCGGAGTACAGTATTTTAGCGATGTATTCCGGCGCTCGCCCGGGAGAATCACGCGCAATGCGCGCAAATCCCAGAATCGCGTTGAGGGGCGTTCGAATATCGTGGCTGACGCGCGAGAAAAACTCCGTTTTGGATTGAATCGCCTTTCTGGCCGTTTCCAGCGCTTCGGTCAGACGCCTGTTTTGCTCTATCCATTCATTCTCCGCGTCCCTGAATACGCCGATCTGGCGCACGGGGTGGCCGTCCGGCGCGTATTCATATATACCCATCATCTCCGTCCAGCGGTAAGTTCCATCGGTCATTCTGCAGCGCAGCGTTACGGAAATTTTGTTTTTCTTCAGCTTCTTTTCATCGAAAAAACGCAAAAGTATCGGTATGTCATCCGGATGGACGGTTTCCATCGGGCCGCTGTTGTTGACAAGCTCTGAGGGGTTCACCCGGCTGGCCGCGTAGCGGTAATATCGCTCGGAAGCGTAAAACGAACCGTCCGCATGACTCTCGAAGTAGGCGATGTCCATATTGTCCAGAAGGTTCCGGTAAAGCATCTGTTCCCGCAAAGCGGCTTCGGCGGCTTCGGACACAATCGCGTGAACGGCATACAGTACCGCAAGCTCGCCCGGACGCGGCTTCTTTTCAATAATATTGGCGTCAAGCCGTATTCTCACCGGCTCGCGCTGCTTATTATAAACCCGATAGACCACGCTTATGGGCGCATTATATTTTAAGCCTTCCATGACCTTTTCCATCACGCCTGGCACGTCCTCGGGAACAAGATTGCAGCGTGCGTCCTTTCGCAGGAGCGCCAGGAATTCGTCCGCCGTATAGCCCAGACTCTTGGCCAGTCCCTCGGAAACGTAATCCGTGGGAACCGTTCCGTCGCAATTCAGCCGGTAAATGGCCACGCCGCCCGGAATGCCTCGCATGAGCATCTCCTGCTTGCGCTGTTCCTCGGTAAGTTCCATCTTCAGCCGGAACTGTTCCACGGCCATATTGGGAACGGAGGTGTGCAGGCTGTTGATGCGCCAGCCGTTTTGCGTAAGCACGCAGTCCGCCGTCGCCCGCACCGTGAAACAGTGCTCCTCGTCAATCCTGCGTTCTCCGCTCGCGACCACCGTCACCCAGTTGTCCGCGCGCGAAAAGACCTTGGGCGGGTTGAGCATTTCCGTTTTATAGGCGGCGGGATGGTTCGCGATATCCTCATTCAGCATCGCTATTACCTCGTCGCGGCCGAAGTAGTATTCCCCTTCCTCCATGCCCACCCAGATAATATCGTCCGTTAAGCATTCCATTGCGGCGTTTGAATCGCGCAGATGAAAATACGCGTCCGCGAGAGCCAGCACAACGTCGACCGCTGAGGTAAACTTCATGATTTGCGCGTCTCCTTCCTTTGCCCGTGCGTGAGATTCAGCAGGTTTTTGAATAAAGCCTCCGGTTCAATAGGCTTTGAAAGATGCAGGTTCATACCCGCGGCAATACATTTTTCTACGTCTTCATCAAAGGCGTTGGCGGTCATGGCGATTATTGGAAGCGTCCCGGCGTCGGGTCGTTCGAGCGCCCGTATGCGCCGCGCCGCTTCAAGCCCGTTCATGACGGGCATGCGCACGTCCATGAGAACGGCGTCAAAAGTGCCGGGCGCGGACGCCTCAAAAGCCGAAAGCGCCTTTTCGCCGTCTTCGGCGCTCGTTACCAATATGCCTTTAGATTGCAAAAGCCGCTTCGCAACGAGAAGGTTGATCTTGTTGTCTTCAACGAGAAGCACCCGCTTGCCGGCCAGAAGCGCGTCCGATACGGGCGCGGAGCTTTCGTCTGAGTCTTCTTCGGGCATGGAGCATTTTTCAAGCGGCAGGTCTACCAGAAACTCGCTGCCTCGTCCCAATTCGCTGTTCACGGATATTTTGCCGCCCATAAGCCTTACGAGTTCGCGAACGATCGAAAGGCCTAGCCCCGTTCCCTGCCGCGACTCATTTTCGAATCCCGGCTCATTGGCCTGCTCGAATGGCTCAAAAGCGCGCTTCATAAACTCGTCGCTCATGCCTATACCATTATCCTTCACGCAGAATCGCACCCATTCGATATCGTCTAACGAGCATAGCGAGATGGCGGAGAAGATTACGCGCCCGTTGGGAGGAGTGAATTTGACGGCATTGGACAGCAGATTGAAAAAAACCTGATTAAACCTGACCTCGTCTATCCTCGCGCACTGAAGTCCGCAGTTCATCCTGTATTCAAAGGCGATGTTCTTTTCCCTCATAAGGGGAACGATCACCGATTCGATCATATGATCAAACGATTTCACCGACACGGGCTGGGGGTTCAATTGCATCTTTCCGCTTTCGATGCGCGACACGTCCAGAATATCGTTGAGAAGCGAGAGAAGGAATTTGCCTGAGAAAGAAATCATTTCGAGGTCGCGTAGCAAATCGGGATCTTTATTCTCCGCGAGTATAATTTCCGTCATGCCTATAATTCCGTTGAGCGGCGTGCGTATATCGTGGCTCATGCTGGATAGAAAGTCGGACTTTGCCCGGTTAGCCTTAGTAGCCTTTTCCAAAGCCTGGCTCAACTGCGCGTGGTAGGCGGAGGCGTTTTGAAGGTTGCGCTCTTTTAAAAGATATACCGTCAGTATTTGCGACAGGAAGACCAGAGTATCCAGCGTCTTTGCGTCCTTGTCCCAGTCGGGGCGAATCGAATGGCAGTCGTCAAAGCCGATGAATCCACGAAAACGCCCCTTCTCGTACATCGCGTATTGAATGGTCGCCTTTATTCCCTGCGATAAAAACAGCTCACGCTGTTTAGGCTCAAGCGTGCGTACATCAGCGGCAAAAAACAGCCCCCTGTCGTCAAAGAGTTCATTATAACCATATTCTTCATATGACATATGCTGCAGGTAATCAATCTGCGGCTCGATACCGTCGGCGCACCACTCGAATGTATTGTCAGCGTGAAGCCCGTCCTCGCTGTTTTCAAAGATATACACCCTGCTTACGGAAAACATCTGGCCGATCATCGCAAGCACTTTTTGTACTCCGGCCTCTGCGTCGTCGTTTGCGTAGAGCGTTTCAAAGATTTCGCGATTTGATTTCATCCGCTCGCGCCCGCTATCGCTCTCCCGCTCGGATTGATTGGGAAGGGCGGACTTGGATATGGCATCTCGGACAGCCTCGGCGGAGGATGGGGAGTCCGGCGTCGTTTCCGGGTTCGTCTGCGTTTTTCTCAGGCTCTCCCTGGCTTCGCGGACGCTGCGAATTTCGTTGTCTACCATAATGGTAAAGCCCAGCGCCCGCCGCTTTCCATCCTCGGTATCCTTTTGCCTGACCAGATAGACATGCATCCAGACGTACTTTTTTTCGGGCGGATAGTAGATCCTCGCCACGCAGTCGCTCTTCTGAGCGCCGGACAGTATTCGATTATAGCAATCCCTGTACACTTCGGCGTCGTCGGGATGGATGATTTTTTTATCGATAAAGGCGTCGGGGATATTGCCCTGCCGTTTTTCATACCCGGCGGGAAGTCCGTCGCTGTACTGCATGTCTATATATCTGGTGTCAAGGTCATATATCCACATTCCGATCTT
>JAUNBY010000255.1 GCA_030526935.1 Clostridia bacterium | reverse complement strand
GTAGGTTCTTGTTTGAGACATAAGCTGTAACGCGAATCCTAAACCTTGCACAAATTACAGGGGGTCGGTGATAAGAACCACATCTTTGAAACACGCATTGTTCAAGTCATGGAGAATGGTTCCAAGCGTCCTTGAATCCGGGCTTTTCCGGGAAATGAGCGATAATATACCGGCATGTGTCCATCAAGAGCATATATGACCATTCATCACCTCGCCGTTTGATAGAGCGTGTCGACGCAAGTGTCAACGACTGTCTTCACGGTTCATTTTGCGCATACCGCGTTATCGCTGATCGGCGTAGCGCTACGCCCTCCCTCCTCCGCCTTGTCTGGCACAAAAATTACCGCAAATACAGACATTTCAACTCGTGTCGACACGCGCTAAAACGCCGCTTCGCGAATGATTCGCGAAGCGGCGCTGGTTTTACGGTCACGTATTTCCGGTTGGATTATCTCGCGGAGACGTTCTCGCCAGCGATGCGGCCAAATACCAAGATGTCGGCCAAGGCGTTGCCGCCCAGACGGTTGGTGCCATGGATGCCGCCGGTGACCTCGCCGGCCGCGTAGAGGCCGTCGATCACGTTACCGCTGCGGTCAATGACCTCGGCTTCGGCGTTAATCTTCACGCCGCCCATTGTGTGGTGTACAGTCGGGACGCGCGGCGCCGCATAGAACGGGCCGTTGTCGATCGGGGTCGAATAGAGCGTGCGGCCAAATTCATCCGTCTCCTTCGTCGCGACATGCTCGTTGAACTCGGCGATGGTCGCTTCGAGCGCATCGGCGGGTACGCCGATCGCCGCGGCCAGATCTGCGATGGTCTCGCCCTTGAACGCGCGACCTTCCGCGATCAGCTGGTTGACGGATTCGTTGAAGTTGTTAAGCTCGTCGCCGGTCGGATAGCAGTCGCTGTCCATGACGATGTACATATAGCTGTCGGGCTGTGCGAAGAGCGCGGCGGTCATTTCGTCGCGGCGACCGCCTTCATTGACGAAGCGCTCGCCGTTCTTGTTGACGAATATGCGGCGCTCGACATCGAATTCGATATTGCCGGATAGCGAGCCGCTCTGCGGATCGCCCAGCGGCAGCAACTGGATATATTCCATTCCGACCAGATCGGCGCCAACGGCGGTCGCCATGTAGATGCCGTCGCCTGTCGCGCCTGCGGAGTTGGTAGAGAGAATCGTCTCATCGAGCACGCCCCAGGTGGAGTCGTACTTCATGCGCAGCTCGACATTCTTGCCGAATCCGCCGGAAGCGAGCACGACGCCCTTGGAGGCCAGGAAGGTGATGGTGTTGCCGGTCTCGCCGGTCGCCTTGACGCCCAGGATCTTACCGGTCTCATCGGTGATGAGGGATTCGGCTTTGGTGTTGAGCATGATTTCGATGCCCTCATGGGTATCGACATAGCGCTGATAGGTATCGAAGAATCCGGTGCCTACGGGCATGACGGGCTTGTGCGCGCGCGGCCACAGACCGCCGGTCACGGTGAACAGGCCGCGTTCCTCGTCGTAGAACTCCATGCCCATCTCCTCCAGCCACTCGAGGCCAGCGTAGGCGTTGCGCACCAGCGTGTGTACGAGCAGCGGATCGCCCTTGTTGTCGCCGCCGTTCATGGTCTGGGTGAAATGCCATTCGACGGAATCGTTGTACTCGATGGCCTGCTCGCTGCGGTCGTTGACCGCATTGAACGCGCCGCCGGACATGATCGTATTTCCGCCGATCGAGGCTTGCTTCTCCAGGATTATGACATTGGAGCCAAGCTGATTGGCCTGTACGCCGGCCGCGCAGCCCGCGCCGCCCGCGCCGATGACCAGTACTTCGGTCTCAATGGTCTGATCCTCAGCCCTGACGACTTCCTTGGCGCCAATGGCCTTGAGCGCTTCCACGTCCGCGCCGGCCTGCTCAAGGCAGAGCGTGACGGCGGAGATGACGGCGTTGCTTGAATTGGTCGCGCCGGACACGGTGTCCACGCCTAAGCCCTGGGTTTCAAGGATCGCGGCGGGTACATCGGTCAGCGCCTTGTCGCAGATGCCCGGGGTCTCCTGATGGTCGAGTATCTCAATGGACTCGATCATCGTGTCGGATACGACGACCTTGACGTTGACGTCGCCGTTGTTGCCCTTGGCCGCGGCTTCGTATTCGCCCGCGGTGAAGCTGGCGGCACAGGCCACGACACCGCCGAGCAGCGCGGTCATGACCAGCGCGGTCGTCAACAGAACAGATACGATTTTGCGCATGATAACTCCTCCTCTATATTTTTGGTAACCGTGATTGCGTCACGGCGTTATAAATAGTATACAACCTATAGTGGGTGTGGTTGCAAGTAAAAATTTTTAAGGATTTCAGACCGCTGACGACTCCCACTATGGCGGCGGCGATGATTACGCAATCGGAATCCACACGTCGATATAGGCGTTTTTCGGACCGCCGGATTTGTTCGTCTCAACGAGCAGCACCCGCGCGACCGACGCGCTGTGGACACGGAAGCCGCGCTCCCGGCAATAGGCGAGTCCCTCGCGAAACGCGATTTCCGGATGAAACGCGAACTCGTTATCGCACACGACCACGGTATGCAGGCAGGAAGTCTCGGGCAGAAGTCGCGCGTCCTCGGGCAATTCAAAGCCTATTTCCCGCGCGCGGCCTGCGATTATCGAATAGCCGAAGACGGCCTTGCCGTCCGGCGCGTCCGCGTCCAGCACCGCCGCTATCTGCGCCGTGGGCATCGCGCCCACCCATTGGGCGGCAATCTCCTGCTGACGGCGGTTGCGCGACATCCAGCCGTTGTCCGCGTGCCAGAAATATAGCGCGCGCGCACGTTCGAGCGCATAGCCGTCGAGCAATTCGTCGATGCGCTCATGCGCCTTAATATGCTCGTCGATCGAGTCCGCGAGATGCTTGTAATACGCGCTTTTGGCCAGCGCCTCCTCGCGCCGGTCGCGCACGCGCGCCTCGATCATGGCGCGCGTCGCGTTGCCTGTGAACTGATCGATCACCATCTTGATCGGATAACCCATCGAATGATATTTTTCATAGGAAAGCAATTTCCAAATATCGCCGTCGTCGTAATAGCGATAGCCGTTTTCCATGCGCCCGCCAGAGAGCAAACCCTCCCGCTCGTAATAATGCAGCGCGCCCGGCGTAAGCCCCATCACCTTGGCGACCGCGCCCACGGAGTATCGCATATCCCGCCTCCTGATTCTATAGCCGCTTTAGGCTTTTTTACAATGTGTATTCTAGAGCGTGTCGATACACTCTGGGGCAACACCGCACATGCATTCTGTTGAGTGTCCAGGTTATCATGCGCTTCTTCCTGATCTGGCGGAATACGCGACAACCTTCATCATATATCATGCTGTTTGCTTGAGCAGGTCATCGTGATGTTTATCCTCGAACACTTTATCTGGTTGGCGCCATGTATTACTGTCTATCGCTATACGCCTTCGCTGCTATCAAAGGCGCAGTCTATCATTTATCATTTAGTAATAATTCTTCTTTGATTAGCCGTTCTCCTGCCTGCGGCACACAATCTAAAGAATTTAATCGTAATTTTGACATCGCGTCGGTGGCAGCAGGTTAAAGTTTGAAACAAACATTTGACAGATTGCTCTAAAGGAGAGCGTAGCCGTTGGGACTTTTCTGACGGGAGGCGAAGCTTACCGTCACAAATAAGATTTAAGATTTACACCACAGATAATTCCATTGAACCTTTTCACATTACCATTGAATTTTGCCCGCGGTTGATATATAATAGTCTAATATGGAGTTATATCAGTTATGGAGGATGTAATGGCGGCAGCTAAAGGGAAGACTACCGGCAAAAAGGCGGCCACGCGAAAAAAAGCCCCTCAGGAACGCGGCGTCTGGCGCGAGGTTATCGGCATAATGCTGTTTTTCACAGGGGTTATACTTATATACCTGCTCGCGACCGAGCCGCGCGACGGCATGGGGGCGCAGGCGGTGTGGCTTTGCCGCGCGCTTGCGGGAGGGCTTAGCTACATGGTCGGCGTGGCGTTTTGCTGGATAGGAATAGTTGTGGCTTTTTCCGGGCGCGAAAAGTCAATAAGCCCCGGGCGCGTGTTCTTAATGGCGACGCTGGCGGTTTTGATAATGACGCTTATACACCTGTTCTCCGCCGCCGACATTATGCGGCAGGCTTCGCTTTACGACTATCAGACCTTCCTCGAACGCTCGCGCGATTATCAGACGGGCGGCGCGGGGCTTATAGGCGCGCTTCTGTGCTGGCCTTTGTACCGCAATCTCACCGCGGCGGGCGCGGCGATAACCATTGTCGCGCTTATACTCGTAAATTTAATATTGCAAAGGAAAATATCGTTGAGGAAAATAGGATCAAAAGCTCAGGAGAAATTCGACGATTTTAAGGAACAGCAGATAGCCCGCGCCGCGAGGCGCATGGAGGAAAGGGAGGCGAGAGCGCGCGAAAGGGCCGCCGTAATACCCAGGGTCGCGCCCCGCGTAGACGACGAGGACGATCCCTTCGCCAAATATCTTGGCGACGACGCCCCGTCCCGCCGCCGCAAGCGCGAACAGCGCATTGAAAAGATAAAGGCCGATACCCCGCTTCCCGGCGAGCCTAAGGTCACGCCCAAGCCCCCGGACGACCTTATAGACGATATACCAGATTTTCTGTCGGGTCGCCGCAAAAAGATAAGGGCGGAAAAGATAAACATAGCCGAACCCCGCCCGCTCAAGGAAACCATGGACGAGGCGCTTTTCCCCATGCCCGACGGGAGCGAAATCGCCGAAACGCC
>JAUNBY010000254.1 GCA_030526935.1 Clostridia bacterium | reverse complement strand
TGGCAGCAATGTCAAGGGGGGAGGAAGCGGTGTAGCAAGCTGCGGAGCCTACGAAGCGGTGCGACAGTTACATCTAAGGCTATCAGGCAAGCCGTCCGTAAAGCAATGGATAAGGCCGGACTGTAACGACAGAACAAAAGTCGATGGGGCCGCCGTTTTAAAGCGGCGGCTCCCTTATGTCATTTTGTCAATCGCGCCATGTGACCGGAATACATTTGCCACATCGGTCAAACGCAATTAATCAACATGCGCTATTCCCCGGCCTTATATCCCGGCTTGGAGCTTAAGCCCATTTGACGGTCGAAGTTTTCCTTATTCTTCGCGCGATACCTCTCGAACAGTTCTCCGGCGTCCATACCCGACTTTATGCACATGCTCAAGAGGAAGTGGAGCATATCGACTATCTCGTCCTTTACATTGTCGCGGTTCACGCTAACAGGGTTTTTCCACCATTTGAAATTGACTTCGTTCAAAAGCTCGGCCATTTCGCTGAGCATCGCGAGGACGTGCATCTGTATCCATTTTTCATCGTCTATGCCGTCGAGACCGCGCCTTTTTACTATGTCATCGTTGAGCGCTTTTTGCATATCGAACAGTATCTCAAGCTTATCCATATACTCTCCATGTTTTTCGCATATCGCTTTATAACCGCGTTCTACAGTTGAACCTTATCCATTCCCCGCCCGACAAGCGCCACGGCGAAGGGAGCCTCGAATATCGTCTTTGACAGGCTCAGAACCTGCTCGTATGTCACGGCGTCAATTTTTTCGATGACCTGTTCCTCGCTCAACGTCTCGTTTTGCAGTAAAAGCCTGCGCCCCATTGAGTTCATGCGGCTCGACGTCGATTCCAGACCCAGAATAAAGCTGCCCTTTAACTGTTCCTTCGCCTGATTAAACTCGTCCTTCGTCATGCACTCGCCGGCCATTTTGCTTATTTCCACGCGAAGCTCCTTCATAACCTCCGCAAGCTTCTGCTCGCTCGTCCCCGCGTAAATTACGAGGCAACCCGTGTCCGAGAACGACGAAGGGTAGGAGTACACTGTATATACAAGTCCGCGCTGTTCGCGTATGGACTGGAAAAGCCTAGAGGACATGCTCCCTCCGAACACCGCGTTTATTATGGAAAGAGGGTATAAGTCGTCGGTCGATTGCGCCACTCCCGGGAAACTCAGGCAGAGGTGCATCTGTTCTATATCCTTTTCGCGGCGAAGTTCGGTTACCTCGGCGGGCTTTGTTTCATACGTCGGAAGCGCCTTGTCGGGCGGGTTCCATCCCGCGAAAAACTCTCCGGCCATCTCCACGACCTGATCCCAGTCGAAATTACCGCATATCGCGACGACGCAATTATCCGGGCGATAGAGCCATTTGTAGTAATCCAGTATATCCTCGCGCGAGAAGCTCTTTACGCTTTCGACGCTTCCGAGTATAGGCCTGGCTATGGGCTGATCGCCGTATCTGGCAAGCATTATAAGCTCGCTCGCAACGTCCTCGGGCGAGTCGTCGGCCATGAGTATTTCCTCTATGACGACGCCCTTTTCCTTTTCGATCTCCGCCTCGTCGAACACGGAATTGAGCGTAAGGTCGCTCAGCACATCCATGGCGAGTTTGAGCCAGGCATCCGTGACCTTCGCGTAAAAGCAGGTGCATTCCTTCGACGTAAAGGCGTTGAGGTTGCCGCCCACAGCGTCCATAACCTCGGCGATCTGGCGCGCGGTACGCTTTTTCGTGCCTTTAAAGAGCATGTGCTCTATGAAGTGGCTTATTCCCGACTGTTCGGGCGTTTCGTACTGAGAACCCGCGCCGAACCACATGCCTATTGAAACCGAGCGAAAGTGCGGTATTTTTTCTCCTATCAGGCGCAAGCCGTTTGGAAGCGTGGTTTGATTGAACATATATTACTCCTTAAAAGGGGAAGTTGTACTCCAACCTCCCCTTTGTTTAGACTATGCGGCGCTTATCTGCGCGGCGGACGCGGCCTGTCGCCGTCGCGACGGGGCGGGCGGCGGGAGGGCATTCCCTCGTTCTCATATACGATGTCGTTTCTCACGAGGTTTACGCGGCCCTGGGAGTCTATCTCCGCGACCTTGCATTCGAGAGTATCGCCTATGGAAACTACGTCCTCGACCTTCTCAACGCGGCCGTTGGCGAGCTTCGATATATGTATCATGCCATCTTTGCCCGGCGCGTATTCAACAAACGCTCCGAAGGGCATGATTCTTGCCACTGTTCCCGTGAACACGTCGCCTACCTGTATATCCTTGGCAATGCCCTCGACTATGGACTTGGCCTTCTTAGCGGCTTCCTCATCGCTGGTTGCGATATAGACGCTTCCGTCGTCCTCTATGTCGATCTTCACACCGGTCTGCTCGATGATCTTGTTGATGGTCTTTCCGCGCGGGCCTACCACCTCGCCGATCTTCTCGGGGTTGATCTTGAAGGAGATTATCTTGGGCGCGTTCTTGCTCAGATGCGGCCTCGGGGCGGGAAGCGCCTCGAGCATCTTGCCCAGTATGTGCATACGCCCGTCGAACGCCTGCTTGAGCGCTTGCCTGAGTATAGGCTCATCTATGCCCTTGATCTTTATATCCATCTGGATGGCGGTTATTCCCAGTGCGGTTCCGGCGACCTTGAAGTCCATATCTCCAAGGAAGTCCTCAAGGCCCTGAATATCTGTCAGTATCGCGACCTTGCCAGTGTCGTCCACATCTTTTATAAGACCCATCGCTACTCCCGCGACGGGGCGCTTGATCGGAACGCCCGCGTCCATTAGAGACAGGGTCGAGCCGCAAACCGACGCCTGAGAGGTGGAACCGTTCGAGCTAAGCACCTCGCTTACCAGTCTTAAGCAATACGGGAATTCCTCCGTCGGGGGTATCATTGGTTCGAGCGCCCTTTCCGCGAGCGCTCCGTGGCCTATCTCGCGGCGACCTGGGCTGCGCGGCGGCTTTGCTTCGCCGGTGGAGTAGCTCGGGAAGTTATACTGGTGCATATAGCGCTTGTGATCTTCTATATCTATGCCGTCGAGTATCTGCTGTTCGCTTACGGGGGCGAGGGTCGTAACCGTCATAACCTGGGTCTGTCCCCTCGTGAAAACGGCTGAGCCGTGCGGGCGCGGAAGTATGCCCGTCTCGCACCATATGGGGCGAACCTCGGTGAGCGCGCGTCCGTCGGGCCTTACGCCTTCGTCGATGATCCTGCGGCGCATGATCTCTTTATTGAGCGCGTAAAGCGCGTCGCCAATTTCGCCCTCGCGTCCGGGGAATATTTCGGCGAAGTGCTCGAGAGTTTCCTGCTTGGTCTTTTCCTCGCGAGCCTGACGCTCGGTTCTGTCGAAGGTTTCAAAGGTATATTTTACCTTGTCCAGCGCGAACTCCCTGACCGCCTGCTTTACGTCCTCTCCGGGGAGCATGAGCGGGAATTCCTGCTTGGGTTTTCCTATTTCCTCGACGATCTTCTCCTGGAACTCCACGAGCTTCTTGATTTCCTCGTGCGCGAAAAGTATGCCCTTGAGCATTATCTCCTCGCTGACCTCTTTAGCGCCGGCCTCAACCATCAAAACGGCGTGCTTTGTTCCCGAAACCGTGAGGTTCATAAGGCTCGCCTCGCGCTGGGCGTGAGTCGGGTTTACGACGTATTCGCCGTTTACATATCCTATATTTACCGCTCCGGTAGGCCCGGCAAACGGTATCTGAGACACCGACAAGGCCGCGGACGAGCCGATCATAGCGGGGATTTCCGGTATATTGTCGTGGTCTACGGACATGACCGTAGCCACTATTGAAACGTCGTTTCTCATTCCCTTGGGGAACAGAGGTCTGAGGGGCCTGTCGATGAGGCGGCTGGCGAGAATCGCCTTTTCGGCGGGTCTTCCCTCTCTCCTGATCCAGCCTCCGGGTATGCGGCCTACGGAATAGAGCTTTTCCTCAAAGTCTACGCTAAGCGGGAAAAAGTCTATATCGGGTCGCCTTTGCTGGGAGACCGTCGCGTTAACCAGAACGACCGTCTCACCGTAGCGGACGAAACAGGAACCGGAAGCCTGCTCGCAATACTTGCCAAACTCCAAAACGAGCTTTCTTCCTCCCAGTTCCGTCTCATATGATTTGAACATGCGCGTTTCCCTCCTTATGGGCATTCATATATATACATACCATATTATAAAGCCGCCGTATGGGCGCTCCCTACGGCGGCGATAAAGGATACGCTTACTTGCGCAGGCCGAGTTTTACTATCAATGAACGATACGCCTCGATATCCGTCTTCTTCAGATAATCGAGCAATCCGCGCCTCTGTCCGACCATGAGAAGCAGTCCGCGACGAGAGTGGTGATCCTTCTTGTTGAGCTTGAGATGTTCGTTGAGGTGGTTGATTCTGGCGGTCAGAATCGCTATTTGCACCTCGGGGGAGCCGGTATCGCCTTCGTGACGACCGTATTGTGCGATGATTTCCTGTTTGGACAGCATAATTCTTCCTCCAATTTCATATTACCGCGAGCCAGGCATGCCGTCGGAGATTCGGCAAACCGCGCAAGCGGGTCTGAGAGAAACTGACGAAAACAAGATGAATGGATTTGCGAGAGGTCTTTCGTCTTCACGAAGCCTGAAGGCCGCGAGCGCAGCGGCGCTACGTCAAGGGCTTTTGCAAGGCGATGAAAATATCCACAAAGACATCCGCTTGTTTGAGTCAATTACTCCAGGGCTATTTTTGCCCAAATGTTATTGTATCATACGCCGCCCGGCGTGTAAACCGCTTAGAATGCCATTGTTGTAAAATTTGAGTTTATTGTTGTTTCCCATGCGAAGTATTTGAACCGC